>JASIJN010000018.1 GCA_030050125.1 Streptosporangiaceae bacterium
TCGCCAGGCCGAGCTGGCCGGGCTCCTGGCAGCGGTGCGGGCCAGGATCGACGCGGCCTGCCGCGCGGCGGGCCGGGCCAGCAGCGAGGTCACGCTGATCGCGGTGACCAAGACCTACCCCGTGGCCGACATCGCGCTGCTCGCCGGGCTGGGCGTCACCGATATCGGGGAGAACCGGGACCAGGAGGCCGCGCCCAAGGCCGCCGCGTGCGCCGCCCTCGGCCTGCCGCTGACCTGGCATTTCGTCGGCCAGCTGCAGACCAACAAGGTGGCCAGCGTGGTCTCCTACGCCAGCGTCGTGCACTCGGTCGACCGGCTGCGGCTGGTCCGGGCGCTCGGCTCGCGGGCCAGGGCAGCCGGGCGCACCGTGACCTGCCTGGTCCAGGTCAGCCTGGACGGCGACGCGAAGCGGGGCGGCGCCCCCGCCCCGGAGGTGGCCGGCATCGCCGACGCGATCGACGCCGAGGACGGGCTGTTCCTGGGCGGCGTGATGGCCGTGGCGCCGCTCGGTTCGGCGGCTGACGTCGCGTTCAGAAAACTCAGCAAGATCGCCGATGCGGTTCGCTCCTCGCACCCCGGCGCGGTGATGATCTCGGCTGGCATGAGCGACGACCTCGAGCAGGCGATTGAGGCCGGCGCGACACACGTGCGTGTTGGTACGGCGTTGCTCGGCAGCCGGCGCGCGTTCGTCAGGTAATGTCCGACGCGTGGCACGCGCATGAGCGAGCCGAGGGGCGGGCGCCCCCCAGGCGAGCGGAGACACCGCGCGAGCGGGGCCGCACGGGCATGACGGAGGACAGACGATGGCCAGCGCGATGCGCAAGATGGCGGTCTATCTCGGCCTGGTAGAGGACGACAGCCGCTACGACGATCGGTACCAGGACTTCTGCGCCGAGGACGAGTACGAGGAATATGGCGCCGAGTTCATCGACCAGGGTGACGAGCGGGACGTGGTCGGGCAGGTCGATGCGGGCCTGGAGCCGTCCGGCCGGTTCGCCGAGCGTGCGCCCGTCGCCACCGCGCACGCCGATCTGGCCCGGATCACCACATTGCATCCGCGCACATACAATGAGGCTCGTACGATCGGAGAGCACTTCCGCGAGGGCACTCCGGTGATCATCAACCTGACCGAGATGGTCGACAGCGACGCCCGGCGCCTGGTCGACTTCTCGGCTGGCCTCATTTTCGGACTGCGCGGAAGCATAGACCGGGTGACAAACAAGGTGTTCCTCCTCTCTCCGGCCAACGTCGAGGTGGCTGCCGAGGACAAGGCCCGCATCGCGGAAAGAGGATTCTTCAATCAGAGTTAGACAGATGCCGACGAAGCACTCGTATCAGTACCGTTACGGGCTATCCCGGCACTGGCATGAGGGCGGGACGGCATAGCAGTGGACATCCTCAGAACCGTGCTCTACTACCTGCTCTGGCTCTACCTGCTCTTGCTCATCGGCAGGCTGATCCTGAGCTGGATCCAGGCGTTCTCGCGCCAGTGGCACCCCACCGGCATCGTGCTGGTGGTGGCCGAGGTGGTGTTCACCGCCACTGATCCTCCACTGAGATTGCTAAGGCGCTACATTCCGTCCCTCAGGCTCGGTACTGTGGCCTTGGACCTCAGCTTCATGGTGCTGTTCCTGGTGATACTCGTCCTGTTGCAGGCCGTGCAGCTGATCTGATCGGGTAGCGTCCACAGGGGACCTAGCTCGACGCGCCAAGGAGACGACGACATGCCACTGACGCCCGCGGATGTGCGGAACAAGCAGTTCAGCACGACGAGGCTCAGGCCCGGCTACGACGAAGAGGAAGTGGATGCCTTCCTCGACGAGGTCGAAGCGGAACTCGACAGGCTGATCCAGGAGAACGAGGAACTCCGGGCCAAGCTCGCCGAGGTGCTGCGCGGGGGCAAGGTGCCCGCCCTCAACGCTCCGCATGCCGAGGCCCCCGCCGACCTGATGGCGGCCGAACCGCCGCGCCACGAGCCCGAGCCGATCCGGCCGCCCGAGCCCGTCATGATGCCGACCAGGCCCGCCGAGGACAACATGGACACGGCGGCCCGGGTGCTGGCCCTTGCGCAGCAGACCGCCGACCAGGCGATCGCCGACGCGCGCCGCGAGGCCGACGAGACGCTCGGGCGCGCCCGCCGCGAGGCCGACGACATCCTGACCAAGGCCCGGCGTCAGTCCGAGCAGATCACCAGCGACGCCCGCGCCCGCGCGGAGAGCCTGGAGCGCGACGCCCAGGAACGGCACCGCCAGGCGATGGGCTCGCTCGTTCAGTCCCGCGAGGAGCTCGAGCGCCGGGTCGACGACCTGCGTGCGTTCGAGCGCGAATACCGCAGCAGGCTCAAGGCGTACCTGGAAGGCCAGCTGCGCGACCTGGAGGCGGGCGCGGCCGACAGCGGCGTGTTCCCTGCCGTGGCCACCGGCCCGCAGTCGACCGTGACCGCGGGCATGGCTCGCATGGGCGTCGGCAACGGCGGTCAGTCGGCCGTGACGGGTTCCTACGCGACCCCCGAGCCGGTCACCCACGGCGGGTTCCACCCGGCCGACGCGGGGCCGCACGACCGCCGCTAGTTCCGAGCAGTCCAGTCGGCGTGCTCAGCCCTGCCCCCGCTAGCACCGCCCCTGGAGTCCGCCTGTGATCCGGTTCGGCGTAGTCACCGCTGTCGTGCTCGTCGCCATGGGGCTGCTCGTCGGCGGCGTGCTCGCGCCCAGCCTGCTGCTGGTCTACATCGCCATCGGCCTGGGCGCGCTGGCAGCGGTGATGCTCGCCGCCGGGGCGGTGATCTGGCGCCGGGAGATCTTCGGCGACGCCCCGGCCCTTTCTCGCGCTCCGGCCGACGCCGGCCGGCTCAGCGGCCGTCCGGTCGGCCAGGCGGGCGAGACGCCGGCTGGGCGGGCCGGGGAGGTTCCGGCCGGCCAGCCAGCCACCCCCGTCCGCCTGGCCTCGACCACGATCAGCGTCGCTCCC
>JASIJN010000170.1 GCA_030050125.1 Streptosporangiaceae bacterium
GCCACGGCCAGCGCGATCACCCGCTGATCCCCCTGACCCGCAACGAAATCCGCAGGCTCTTCACCGGACTGGGCCAGCAGCCGCTGGTCCCGCTGGCGACGCCGCCACCAAGCCACCGCCCGGGCCTTTCATTACCGGCGACGGGCACTGGCAGCTACATGATCACGAAGTGCGGCTGGAGTATTAGTACGACAGCAGCATTTCGTTATTTAATCTGTCTTCGCTCGTAGTGGCTTGTTCTGGCGCGGTGCTGGTGGGTGCGGCGCCAGCGGGACCAGTCCCACGCGGCTGCGCGGCAGGGGATCTGGGTGATCAGGTGTGCCAGGAGACGGCGGACCTCGCCGAGAGTGACTGCGATGAGGCCGCTGCCAGGGCTTTTGGGGCCCTCGCCGCCGTGACGGCCAGGTAGGCATGGGCGAGTATGGCCAGGGTGATGTGCCGGTACCAGGCGTCGTAGCGGCGGACCTGGCAGTGATCGAGCCCGGTCTCGTTCTTGGCCGTCTGGAAGCACTCTTCGATGGCCCACCGGGATCCGGCTACCCGGATCAGTTCCTCGTCGGGCGTGCCGGACGGAGCGCAGCACAGGTAGTAGGCGAGTTCCAGCTCGTCCTTGGCGTTGCGGGTCAGCGATCGGCGGACCAGCAGGTACCGGGACCAGCCAGCAGGCTCGCTGCCGTCTTCGGGCAAGGTGGCGGCCGCCCAGTCGAAGACCCGAGGGCCCTTGGAGCCGTTCCCGCAGCTGCGGCGCTTCCATGCCTGGTCCGGGGCGTGCGCGGCCAGGGCGTCCGCGCGGGAGGTCCCGGCGTCGCCCGCGATGGTCTGCCTGCTGTCCACGGCGACGACATAGCCGACACGGCGCTGCTCCAGCCATGCCCGGAACTTGCCGTCCCGGCCGTAGGCCTCGTCCGCGGTCACCCACGCGGCCGGCACCCCGGCGTCCAGTGCCCGGCCCAGCATGATCCGGGCAAGCTCGGGTTTGGTAGCGAACTGCACGTCACCGGGCACGCCTGCCTCACGGCAGCGGTCCCGGTCCTCAGTCCAGGACTTCGGCAGGTAAAGCTCCCGGTCGATCAGCGCGCGGCCCCGGCTGGTCGCGTAGGCGCAGAACACGCCGAGCTGGCAATTCTCCACCCGCCCGGCAGTTCCCGAGTACTGGCGCTGCACCCCGGCCGATTTGACGCCCTTCTTCAGGAACCCGGTCTCATCGACGATCAGCACGCCATCCGCCGACCCCAGGTGCCCGGCCACGTAAGCCCGGACATCATCGCGGACTCCGCCGGCGTCCCAGGCTGCCCTGTTGAGCAGCCGCTGCATCCCATCCGGCGTGCCATCACCGGCGGCCTCGGCCAGCGTCCACCCGTTCTTGCTGGCCAGCGGCGCTAACAACCCCCGCACATACGCCCGCGCCCGCCGCCGCGGCTCCACCCGGAAGAACCGGCCAGCCACCAGCGCGAACAGGTCATCCAGCCCTGCAATCCACGCAGCAAGATCATCATCAGTCAGCATGAGACAGGCATGCTACCCAAAAATCTCAAAGTGCTGCTGTCGTAGTAGGGCAGCAGCCGCAGTTCGGCCGGGGTCAGCGGCGACGAGCCGGCGGCTGCTCTGGCGGCCTTGGCGGCACGGGCGCGGAACTCCTCGACCTGTTCGGTGAGGGTCCCGAGCGCCGGACGCTGTTGCAGGATGTCGTCGATCTCGCGCAGCAGCTGACGGGTCGCCCGCGGATCGCCGATTGCGAGATACACCTTGGCCAGCTGCAGCCGTAGCCGGACAGCTACCCACGGGAACGCGTAGGTAGCTGACGGGCGGCCCCGCATCGCCTGGGCGAGCTGGCGGCGGGCCTTATCCATGTCACCTTGGTGCACAGATAGCCGAGCTGCCTCGGCGAAGGCCAGCAGACACGTGATGTAGTCGTGCATCCGGTTCGATTCGATCGTGGCCAGCGCAAGGTCCAGCCGGCCGGCCGCCTCGCTCCACTCGCCGCGATCCATGGCCAGCATCGCGAGGTCCGATTCACCGGCGACGGTGGGTTCGGTGTTACCCATGGCCACAGCGGCGGCGGATGCCTCAGTAAGAAGGCTGCGGGCCTGTTCGAGGTTTCCTGTGAGGATGTTCGCTTCGCCGAGCAACCAGAGCGCGGTGTCGCGCCAGCTGCTCCAGGCGGGTTCTTGGGCGACAGCGAAGGCTGCGTCGGCCACCATCGCCTCCGGACCGCTGGCACACAGAAACGCCCGTACCACGGCCCGAGCCGAGTCGAACGAGGCCGACCCGTCTGCGGGCACACCGTCGAACGACACAGCGTCAAGGAACGCTGCCCACCGCGCGGCCCCGGCCGTATCGCCGCTGGCCGCGGCAGCCCCGCAGACTTGCACGGCAAGCGGTGGGTAGCGTTCGATATTCACCTCCCCGATCGTTCGGTACCAGCGCTGGATGGTCGTAAACTGCCCGGCCATGTAGGTCGGCAGAGTGAGCGCGGTCGCCAGCCGCAGCGAGCGGTCCCAGTCGGTCGTGTGCAGCAAGTGCTCGAGGGCCAGCGCCGGGGATCCGTTGGACTCATACCAGTTGGCGGCGCGCTGGTGCAGCGTCGTGATGATGCCCGGTTCGGTACGGACGAGCTCCCCGAGCAGGAACTCCTGGAACAATGCGTGGTAGCGGTACCACTGCCGCCGCCGGTCGAGCGGGATCAGGAACAGGCTGGCGCCCTCCAGGTGACGCAGCTGTTCAGCTGCGCCGGATGAATCGAGTGTGGCATCGCATAGCGGCCCGGTGAGCTGGTCGAGCACGGCCGTGCGGCGCAGAAACCGCTGCATGTCCTCGGGCTGGTGGAGCAGGGCCTCACGGTATAGATAGTCAGCCACGTACCGGTCGTCACCGGTGACTGCCCACTCTTGGCTGTCGCCCTCCTTCGCGATCAAGGCGGCGAGATAAAGGCCGGCCGGCCAGCCTTCGGTCCGTTCGGTCACCGCGCTGAGCTGCTCGGGGGCCAGGCTGACCTGCGCCTGCGAGAAGATCTGCTGAGCACCAGCCGCGTCGAGGGCCAAGTCACTGGCCCCGAACTCCATCGCATCACCCGATGCCCGCAGCCGAGGAACATGCGGCTGCTCGGAACGACTCGCGGCGACCAGCTGAGATCCCGGGGGAATCCCGGAAATCACCACGCCCAGCACGTCATGGCATTCCGGCGACTGTAGTTCGTGAAGATCGTCCAGCATGAGCACGAACCGAACTTGGCTCGCGTGCAGCGCGGCGGCCAGCCGCGGCGCGGCCCTGCCCAGCACCGACACGCCGGGGCCGCGCATGTCGGCCACAAGATCAGCGCCGCACA
>JASIJN010000019.1 GCA_030050125.1 Streptosporangiaceae bacterium
TCAGCTCGCCCGTGAGCACCCATCGTGTTTCATGGCCCGTCACCTCGGTGGCCGGGCCCGAGCCGCTGGTGACGTGCGGCGCGACCGCCGGTAGCTCAACCTCATCGGCAGATCGGACCGGTCTCAGAAAGGGGCTTCCGGGGCGTACGCCTGGTATCAGGATCTCCAGATGGCACTCGGCCGCGCCGCTCTGGTTGTCGCTGCCGTGCGGGAGCCCGGCGGGAATGTAGATCACCTCGCCGGCCCTGGCCTGGTGATTGTCGTGTCCGAGCCGGACCGACGCGCTGCCTTCGAGGACCACGAAGAACAGGTCAACGTCGTGGGTGTGCAGCGGCGGGTGCCCGCCGTCGGCGAGAAAGCCGGCCAGCACGGTCGTGCTCTCGGGGCTCGCCGCCATGACAACCCGATAACCCGGGTAGCCGGCGTCGACGGCGTCGGCCGCCGATATCCGCCGCGTGTACGGCATGTCTGACCGTTTCTTCTCTGCACCGACGGGTTCGCGGATGTCGTGGTCATGCCGCTGGGACGTCGGCAGGGTTCCTGAGGGCCCGCCGTGCCTGCCGCGCAGCGGCCGCAGCGCGATCAGTATCGAGCTGCCGTGCCTAGGAGTGCGGGGGTGGCCAGCCCGGCGTGGTAGGCGGCGAACTCGGTTAGGTTGTCGAAGCGTCCGGCGATTACCTGCCCAGGGCCGCTTCATGGGGTCGTCTGGACGCCGGCAGATGTGCCCGGGCCGAAGGTCGGCTCAAGGTAGCCACGTCGCCGACATCATAGGGCCACGCTGTGTTTCCGTCCGGCCGTTTCACGCTAACACGACGGGGTTTGCTCACCCGCCAGGCCCCCTGACGTCCCAGACCTCCCGCTAGCCTCCCCGATACCGCGCAGGCGATCTGGCAGCCTGTCGAAGGCTGGCAGTGATCGCATCGGCGGGTACAACTGGCCGGGGACGGCACGGATCCTCGTGCGATACCCGCAGGAGTCCTGGCAGACCGCCCTCGTCCGATATTCCAGCAGCGGGCGTGGCGCGCATAAACGGAACCGCAATTACCCGCATATCATGCAAATGAGGATGCTCGGTCGAAGTGCCCGGATGCATAAATATACGATGGGCTCTTCACTCGCGGAGCTGGGCAGCGGTGACTCTCACACTGTCTGCGCGTTCGGGATCGCCGCTATCGGCACATCCCCATTAGACGCCGGGGCTCAGGGCACCAGGGCCGGGAGGCGGCCGTCCCTGTTCTGGCTTTCTACTGGCCGGGCGATGCCCGCGGGTCGCGTCCCATGAAGGCGGCGAAGCGTTCCCAGTCATCAGCGCCGGAAGGCGGCGGCAGCTCCGCCGCGAATGGCGATCCTGGCTCTACCAGGTCGCGGTACCCGGGTTTGATCACGGCCCGTGCCCCCTCGAGCGCCGGCCAGGCCAGGGAGGGGTTCAACGCGTCGAGTTGCCCGGTGGCCCGGGCCAGGTCCCAGGCGTGCGCGGCCAGCTCTGCCAGGTACATGTCCACCAGGGCGGCCCCCGTGTACTGCTCACCCCACGGCATGGTGAACCTCGACGACAACCTGGAATCCTCGCCCCATGCCTGCGCCGCCTCCTTAGCGGCCCGGCGTAGCTGACCGGGCGCGTCGGACAGCTCCACGTGGGGGGACTCGTCTCCGGGCGGGGGTGCCTCCCCCCGGCCAGCAGCGGCCGCCCGCCGGCCCGCTTCGACGAGGTGATCGACCAGTCCGGCCACGTCGTAGTTGCGGCATGGCGTCGGGTGGCCGAGCTGTTCAGCGCCGATTCCCGACACGATCGCCGCGGCGTTCTCGTAGGACACCAGCAAGGTGCCTCGCCGGTCAGGGTCGGCCACGCGGTGACTCCTTGGACAGCGACCAGGTACCAACGGCGCCAGTATCCCGCAGCGGTGAGCGTGATGCCGGGGTCGACGCACTGCGAGGTTGACCCGTGGACCGGGCCGTGCGGGCCCGGCTGCAGGGGCCACCGTCGATCGGCCGGACGACTCCTTGTCCGGCGCTACGCACGACCGCCAGGCGGCTGCGTAACGCTCGACGTGACGCCGTATGCGGCATATGAGGATGACTTGGCCACACCAGTAAGCGCCGGTGTCAGCAGGGATGCTGGCGCTCGCCGTGCCAGTCAAACTTCATGCACAATTTCGACCTTTCTGGCCAGTGTGTAGCATCTCGCATAGAAACGGACGCGAGATCTATCCCCGCGACCGCCTTGACCGACTGGCCGTACCGATGTAATAGGCGAGGGCCTCCAACGCAGCGCCGGCCAAGATGAGCGCGATGCCAAGCCCACTACGGGAGCCGTCGGTCAATATGTTGACGCCGAAGGCGACCAGGACCGTACCTACCCATGCCGTGACGATGGCTCTCAACGATAGGCGTTGAAGGTCGCTGACGCGCTCGCCCAACGATTCAGTCATGGCTTCCAGGCGACTTATCGTCGCTTTGCTGTCGCCGATCGTAGCCTCCGCCTCCGTGCGGGCCTTCTGTTCGCCGACACGAGCGTCGGCCACGACATTCTGGGCTGCCGACAATTCATCGCGGAGCTTCTGAAGGTCGTCCTTCACCTGCTTCAACTCACGCTGGAGTGCGCGAATCTTCCGCCGGGCCTCCTTTAGCTCCACCGTCTCGATGCTCGGCGTCGTCTCAAGGCGTTCCAGCCGCTCTTCCAGATACCTGCTGGCGTAGGCGCTCGTAATAGAAATTCCGCCCGGCTCCGTCACGTCAATGCGCCATCGCTGGTAAGATCTGCCAAGACCTGCCGGATCTCGACGGTGTCTGGATCATCTGAGCCGAGCGCTGCTTCGGCGTCCGCCAGTGCTTCGCTCAGCAACGGAACGGCATCGTCAATCCGGCCTGCAGCGACATAGCAACGCGCGAGATTCGTCCGCGTGGTCAGTGTACTGCGGTCTTTGCTACCGACAGTTCGATCCGCTACATCCAGGGCGACGCGAAAGTGTCTGATTGCGTCGGCGAAGTAGTCGGCTCGCATGTATGCGACCGCTAGATTGTTCCGGGCTGTCAGCGTGGCTGGATGCTCTAGCCCTAGCAGCCGTTCCCGGGCGGCGAGGTTCTGTTCCAGCAGCCTGACTGCCTCGTTGACACGACCTACCGAAACGTACCCACTGGCGAGGTTTCCCGTTGCGGCAAGAGTATTCGGATGGTCCGCACCCAACAAACGCAAGGACCGGTCGTGGACTTCCTGGAACAGATCAACAGCCTCGCTCAGCCGACCAAGTGATCGGTATGTGTATGCAAGATTGGTAGCCGTGGTCAAGGTATCAGGATCGTCTTCGCCGACCACACTCCGCCGGGCATCCAACGTCGCCTTGTATAGGGCGGATGCTTCTGCCAAGCGCCCCGTCAGCTCGTAGCAATACGCGAGGTCGTTCTGGGAGACGAGGGTGTCCGGGTGCTCCGGTCCGAGCAAGTCACGTCTGCGGCGGAGCGTTTCTGCGAACAAGTCTGTGGCCTCAGTCAGCCGACCAGCACTTCGATAGGCGTGCGCGAGGTCGTTGGCCGTAGTTAGCGAAGCCGGGTCGACGCGGCCCGATGCCCGATTCTCGGCGTCAATCTGTTCGAGCACAGGAATCATGATGTCGCGAGCGCGTGCCACATGAAGCAATTCGGCGTCGGCCCGAGAAGCGCCAACGACCAATCCGACAACGCGCCCGTCACGGTCCATCACCGGAGCGCCACTAATGCCTTCCGCCACGCCGTGGGCAGGGACTCGTATCCGACCGAAAGCGACATCGTCGACCACTGTGCCACCGGTCCATCGGACAATTCCCCCACTAACACCGCCGATTGTG
Organism: Streptosporangiaceae bacterium; assembly: GCA_030050125.1. Next base: position 3,822 of record JASIJN010000019.1, read on the forward strand.
ACGTCTTCATTGGCCGGAATCTCATCCGCGGCAGCCAAGGCCAGACTCGCCGACAGAGGCTGATCGAGCTTGAGGACCGCGGTGTCGAATCTTTGGTCAACATCCACGACATAAGCTTGGCGATGCTGATTGTCCTTAATTGACTCCACTACCACTATGTCATTGCCGGTCGCTTCCGAGACAAGATGAGCAGCAGTCACTACGAGATCTCGGCTGACCTGGAACGCCGTACCGACCGGCCTGCCATCCGCATCCAGCACCCGAGCCAACGCCCCGCTGTCCACCACGTTGTCACCGTACCGATATAACTGGCGCCGATCGAGCACCTTCAGATGGTGCGCTCATCGGCATGACCGAGCGGGGCAGGCTACGCGAACGACCTGATCGGCGCGCCTCGGCATGCGATCGCCGAGGCACCACCCGCCGCCCCGAACGGCGGCTATTCGCTCGTGCGCCACAGACCAGCCTTCTCGCTGAGCGTAGTCGGCGGAACGCCCCGCCGGACGACCGGATCGCCGGCTATTTGCAGGATCAGGGCGGTGCGATCGGCGAGGGGGCCTGCCGGCACTTCGACAAGCTTGAACCCAAGCTCGCGGTATGCCTGCTCGTGGAGCTGCTCGAAGATGAGCGAGTCCTCGAAGCTGATCCGCCGGGCGGCGGTCGGGTTGACGAAGCCCTGGTTGCGGATGAAGAAGGCTGTCGCCTCGTACGTGCTGTCCGCGAGCATCCGGCTGATCTCTCCCGCAAGCAGGTGCGACGTGGTGCGGCCGAGGTAGCGGCTCAAGGCCAGGGTGCATGCCGGCGAGCGGTCGAAGAACACCGTGGTGTCCGGGGTTGCCGCCACGGCGTCCTGGCGTTGCCGCTGCAGGGTGATGACCTTGTCGATGAAATCGTGGTCGAGCCACGGCTCCTCACGCCCGAGGGCGTTGCCCAGGGCAATGACGTCGGTAGCGGCCTCCTCGACGACCGCGTACCCGCTGGTTTCCAGTAGCCGCAGCACGGCTGTCTTCCCGGCCCCGGGCGCGCCGGTGAGAATGTATGACGGCATGGCAGGTCCTCTCGTGCGGGCCGTGCGGCGGGGGAGCAAGGCAGCCCGCGTGGCAGCAGGCAAGCCTGGCAGGGCGGGTGATCATGACCAGGCCACTTGAGGGCCGAGAACGGAAGGCTCAATCGGCACCGGGCACGATGATGAACCGACGCGTCAGTCAGCTTCGGGCCGGCTCCCGCCGATAGCGACGCTGGGCATCGAGGTCGACCTCGCTCCGGATCAGAACTTGACTGCGCCACGTTCAGCGACAGGTCCCGGGTCAGCTCCCGCAGTCATGTGCGGGCCCGCAGGAAGGTGTACGGCAGGGGTCGACTGCGGCGCTGCCGAGGGCTGAGGGCTCGGGTGTCGTCTCGTGACTGTGGCGAATGTGCCGGAGTGATGTCCCGGTGACCGAGGCGTTATCCGTAATGGGTTACTCCTGGCTTACTATCCCGGTATGGCGGGCGGGGCGGGATTACTGGTTGGCGGGCGTTATCTGCTGCTGGAACCGGCTGGTGAGGGCGGAATGGGCCGGGTGTGGCGCGGCCGGGATCAGCTGCTTGACCGTGATGTGGCCGTGAAGGAGGTGCTGCTGGCCCAGCAACTCCCAGCCGCTGAGCGTGCCCATCTGGTGGCGCGAACGATGCGGGAGGCGCGGGCGGTGGCCCGGCTGGATCATCCCGGCGTGATCACGATCCATGACGTGGTCGAGCACGACGGGGCGCCGTGGATCGTCATGCAATTCGTCTCCGGCCCCTCGCTCGGCGCGGAGATCGCCCGGCACGGGGCACTGCCCTGGCAGCGGGTGACGCAGATCGGGCAGCAGGTCGCGGACGCTCTCGCGCACGCTCATGCTGCAGGGATCGTGCACCGTGACCTCAAGCCCGACAACATCCTGCTGTCCGCGAGGCGTGCGATCGTCACTGACTTCGGCATCGCGCACGTCGCGGACAGCGCGACGAAGCTGACCAGCACCGGCACGGTGATCGGCACGACGCATTACATGGCCCCAGAGCAACTCGAAGGAGCGGCTGTCGGCCCGCCAGCGGACATGTGGGCCCTCGGCGCCACCCTCTATGCGGCTGTCGAAGGCGCTCCGCCGTTCGATGCCCCTACCCTCACCGCGGTCATCGCCGCGATTCTCACCAAAGACCTCCCGGTGCCGCCGCATGCCGGCCCGCTCACCGGGGTGCTTCGTGCGCTGCTGGACAAGGACCCCGGCCGCCGTCCCGATGCGCAGGCCGCAGCGCTGGACTTCACCGCCCGCAGCGCCGGGCCGGCCTCGGCCGCACAGCCCGCTGTCCTGACACCGCCTGCCATGTCTGTGGCAGATCATCCGGCCACAGTACCGGCGCCCGCGGCAGACACGGCAGAGCCTTCCAGGTCCGCGACGGACAGGGCAACCATCACTGGCCAGGCCCCTGTAGTCCCCGCTCCGGAAAGGGTTCCATCCCCACAGCAGCCCCTGCCGGCTCGCAGAACCCGCCCGCGACTGCTCTGGCTTGCCGCCTCCATGACCGCGATCCTCGCAATCGCAGTAGCTGTCCCTTTGGCGCTCACCTTGCCGGGCGCAGCGCGCGCGCCAAGCCGCACAGCAGCGAAGATCCCGGCGGCCAGGACACCGGCCGTGACGTCGCCGCTGCCCCGGCCGCGCCCGGACAACCTCGCTGCCACGCTCACTGACCCCGGAGGCACAAGCGTGGCCTCGGTGGCATTCGGGCCGGGCGGCACTCTTGCCGCCGCCAGCCAGTTCAACAGCATTTACCTGTGGGACACCGCGACCCAGAAGGTCACCGCCACCCTCACCGACCCTGGCACCGAGGGTGTGTACTCGGTGGCATTCGGGCCGGGCGGCATCCTGGCCGCCGCCGACGGCAACGGCAGCGTCTACCTGTGGGATACCGCGACCAGGAAGGTCACCGCCGCCCTCACTACCCCCGGCGGCGGAACCGCGTACTCGGTTTGGGTCCAGTCGCCTGGCCCCAACTCGGTAGCGTTCGGGCCAGACGGCACCCTAGCCGTCGGCAGTACAACCGGCAGCATCTACTTGTGGGATACCACGACGAAGACCATTACCGCCGCCCTCACTCAAGCCGCCCCCGACGATCTGGTCTCGGTAGCATTCGGGCCGGGCGGCATCCTGGCCGCCTCTGACGGCAACGGCAACGTCTACCTCTGGGATACCACGACCAGGACGCTCACCGCCACCCTCAACGCCCCCAGCAGTTACGACGGCATGTCCTCGGTGGCATTCGGGCCGGGCGGCATCCTGGCTGCCGCCGGCGACAGCGGAACTATCGACCTGTGGGACATCGCGACCCAGAAGATGACCGCCACCCTCACCGCCCCCGGCAACGAAGCCGTGTCCTCGCTGGCATTCGGGCCGGGCGGCATCCTGGCCGCCGCCGACTACAGTGGCAGCACCTACCTGTGGGACACCGCGACCCAGAATATGACCGCCACCCTCACCGACCCCGGCGGCGAAATTGTGAACTCGATAGCATTCGGGCCGAGCGGTGCCTTGGCTGCAGGTGACGAAAATGGCCGCACTTACCTGTGGCAACTCACGAAGCGCAGCGCCTGACCATAGGCACATCCAGAAGCGGGTCGGACGCGCAGAACTCCCAGATCAGCAAAGTCCGTCGGCTTGCTTGACTCGCGGCACCTGGGCGCGCCTAACTGCGGGGATGCGCGCGTGGCCCAGGAGCAGGCCGATCACAGAAAGCTATGTCGAGCTTTGGACGCCGAAGCGGCCAAATCGCCGACTCGGCGCGGTCTAGCATTGGCTGGGTGACGTGATTTGAAACGCGCAGATTGACTATTCTGCGGTGTCCTCTGACGCCGCACCGGGCAGTCGGTGGCGTGCCGACCGGCGCGCCCGATCTGCCGCCTGGGTTACCGGCGGCCGCGTGTGACGCCACTCGGCGTACCAGGACGCCCAGTCGCCGTCGGCTCCTTCCGCGATCCGGAAGACACGATGGTGGGTCTCACCTGCTCATGCAGCAGGCTGCTGACCTGATCGAGGCTGGACGCTATCTGGAGCCTCCCGTTCTCGTTGCCGACGGATCTGACCGCATCAGCTCAGGATCTGAAACGGACCGGTACATAACCCAGCGTCGGCGTCCCGTTTTGATATGGTGTCCGGGACTCATTACCCTTGGTGCTGATTGGGGAAGGTAATGGCGGACAGCATCGTCTTGCGGACGAGTGTCGAGTATTGCAATATTCCCGCTCTCAGGGACGCGTACGGCAAGATGCAGGCACTGAGCGCGGCCGATAACCGCAGCTGGATCCACTGGGCGGACATACACGGGTTCCCTGACTACGACTGCTGGCATCATGCCATCGAAGGGCCTGCTCAGCATCGCTTCCCATACGACTTGTTCCTGCCGTGGCACCGGGCGTACCTCGTGTACTGGGAGAACGTGGTCAGGGACCAGAACATCGATGCCATTCCGCCGTGGTGGGACTGGACCTCAGCCCGGTCGCATGAAATTGGCGTGCCTGAGGCATACAGTCGGCCAACGATCAACGGCGAGCCCAATCCGCTTTATAACGGGCCCACGCCGAATATGCCCGATGATCCGGCCCGGCGGACCCTCCGGTTTCCCGGTCCCCCTTCGGAACTTCCCGGCCCATCGGTCATCACCACGCTGCTCGGCCTGTCGGACTACAAGGATTTCTCGGCGCAGCTCCAGGACGTTCATGACGAGATCCACGGATGGGCCGGCGGGATCAACCCGGACAATCCCCTTCAGGGTGGCGACATGGGCAATATTCCCACCGCGGCCTTCGATCCCATCTTCTGGGCGCACCACTGCATGATCGACCGGATCTGGTACCTCTGGCAGGTCGAGCACGGCGTGGACAACATCCCGCCCAGCTACCTGGACCTCCAGCTCACTCCCTTCGGATACGCCGTCAAGGAGGTCCTCGACATCAACTCGCTGGGCTACGAGTACGTGTCCTCCGCGGTCACGGCCCCCGGCACCGCCGCCGCAGCCCAGGGCACCGCCGCCGCCACGCCATCAGAGGCCGAAGGAACGCAGACAGGGAGCCAGCTATGATCGTTTCCGCCATTTACAGTTCCCCGCCGATTGCCCCGGATGGCCTCGACCGCGACTTCACCAGGGCCGACATCCAGTTCCTTGGCCTGGATCATTCCGGGGCTTCGTTCGAGGGGCGCGTGTTCTTGAACAATCCCGGCGCGGACGGCAGCACCGACACGACGCCCGCCAACGGGTACGCAGGATCCTTCCACGTCTTCGGGCACGGCGGCTGCTTCGGCGACGAAGGCCACTGCGACGTCCGGCCGCGGCGGACCTACGATCCCAGGCCCGCGCACCACCTGACCCCCGCGACCAAGACGGTGATCGCGACGGAGGCGGTGAGCGCCGCACTCGCCAGCAACCCGCAGGCGCTGATCATCACCGTCGTACCCGTGGTGACTAGCCTCACCGTGAAAAGCAGCGCCGAGGACGTACTGGGCTTCGAGTCGGTGCGGATCGTAACGTACCGCTAGAGCACCGCTTCTACGGTGCGCCCCCTCAGCCGCCAACTGGCTAAGGCCTAGGAGCAGCCCGGTAACACCTGCCAGCGGGGCGGCAGCGGCGGGCGGAACGCAGGGGAGCGGTCAGGTGTGACAGTGCAGTCCTGCGCGGCTGGCCCGCCATACTCGTGGCGCTGTGTCGTCGGCGATTGTGAAGGTCAGCTCTTTGAGCGCCTTATCGATCCCCATGAGCATCGCGTCGTGGTCATCGGCGTGGCCAGTGAGCAGGTCCAGTTCGGTGGTAGAGACGCCGCGCTATGAGTGCCCCAGAAGATACGAATACGCGATATCCCGTCACGCCCGGGAGGGCACGGACAGCGTCTACTCCGCTTACGCCGACGAAGGAACCACCCCTGGACAGGGCCTAGGTTTTGATACTGGTAGTAGACGTGCCCGGCCGGCCTGCGGCGGACAGCCGGGGTTGTCCCGGTGGCCACACCTAGTTCGATCGCGAGCATGTCAACGCCGAACGCACGAGCGTATAGCTCGTCGACGTGTCCGCCGAGCCGCCCGTTGACCTCGATGATGCGCGGGCCGTCTGGG
>JASIJN010000171.1 GCA_030050125.1 Streptosporangiaceae bacterium
GGCGGCCCGGGCCGACGCCCGCCCGGGACTGTCGCTGGCCGGGCTCGCCGCGCAGTTGCGCGGCGAGCGGGGGCTGCTGGATGCGCTGGACACCGGGGACGCGGCCAGCAGCCTGCGGGAGGTGTTCTCGTGGTCATGCCGGAAGCTCAGTGCCCCGGCAGCGCGGATGTTCCGGCTGCTGGGCGTGCACCGGGGCCCGGACATCTCGGCCGTGGCCGCCGCCAGCCTGGCCGGGGTCGCGCCACCGCTGGCCCGGCAGGCGCTGGCCGAGCTGTCCCGGGCCCGCCTGCTGACCGAGCATGTCCCTGGCCGGTTCGCCTTCCACGATGTGCTGCGCTCCTACGCAGTCGAGCAGGCCCAGGCCCGTGACAGCGATGCCGACCGGGCCGCGGCCATCCACCGGGTGCTGGACCATTACCTGCAGGCCGCCCATGCCGCGGCGCTGCTGCTGTACCCGCACCGCGAGCGGCTGCTGCTGCCGTTGCCGCAGGCCGGAGCGATCCGGGAAGACCTGGACACGCCGGAGCAGGCGCGGGCCTGGTTCGAGGCCGAGCACCAGGTGCTGCTGGCCGCCATCGCGCAGGCAGCCGACAACGGATTCGACGTCCACGCCTGGCAGCTGCCCTGGACCATGCGGAACTTTCTGGACCGCCAGGAGCACTGGCCCGAGCTGGCCGAAACGCAGCTGCGCGCGCTTACGGCCGCCCGCCGCCTGGATGACCGGGCCGGGCAGGCTCACGCCCATCGCAACCTGGGGCGTGCCTGCCTGCGGCTGGGCCGGTACGACGACGCGCGGGCCCACCTCCAGGCCGCGGCCGCCCTGTACCGGCAGCTCGGCCACCGGTACGGTCAGGCCCGGTCACATTTCGAGATCGCCTGGGCGGCCGAGCGGCAGGGCAGCTACGCCGAGGCGCTGGCGCACTCCCGGCAGGCCCTGGCGGGCTTCCGAGCCGCGGGCGACCGTCACGGGGCGGCGATCGCGCTCAACACGGTCGGCTGGTGCCAGACCCAGCTCGGCAGCCACCAGCAGGCCCTGGCCTGCTCTCGCCGGGCACTGGCCGTGTTCCGGGAAAACGGCCACCGCAGCGGTGAGGCGGCCGCCTGGGACTCCCTCGGCTGCGCGAGCCAACATCTGGGCCAGCACCAGCAGGCCCTGGCCTGCTACCAGCGGGCGCTGGCGCTGTACCGGCAGCTCGGCGACCGCTACTGCCAGTCCAGGACCCTCGTATGCCTGGGCGAGGCTCATCGTGCCTCCGGCTGCCCATCGGCCGCCGGGGATGCCTGGCAGCAAGCGCTGGCCATCCTCGAGGAGCTCCACCATCCCGAGGTCGGCGAGGTCCGGTCACGGCTCGACGGCCTGGCCGCTGCCCTGCCCGGCTGACCGCCCGCGTCGGCCTAGCCGCTGCCCTGCCCGGCTGACCGCCCGCGTCGGCCTAGCCGCGATCACGGCCGCAATCACCCGTCGGCCCACTAATCACCGCACATCCCCGATATCGGCCATCAGCTGATATCTCCTGCTGCGGTACTAGCTGCATAAATTGCCTGGCCGAAAACGGTACTAATGCCATTAACAATTGAGTCCGAAACACAGATCGTAATGGCACGATTACTTGACGTTATGGCTACCACCCCGCCATATCATGGCGACACATCAATGTAACCTTTCCGTTGCCTTTCCCATGATTGTCGAAGCTCCATACCTGGGCATGATGCGATCGTGACTCAAGCGTGCGGCGTCCGGCCGCCAGCCATGGCGAGAACGGCAAAGCCCCAGGCAAGACGGATCACTGGTGCGGGAGAGCAGGCGGGTCTCCGCGATCTGACGGCCCGGGCCGTCAGCGGCCACCCGGCCTCGATCGAGGCCTTGCTCGAACAGATCCGGCCGATGGTCGTCCGATACTGCCGGGCCCGGCTCGGTCAGATTAGCGGCCATTACCATATTGCGGACGACGTAGCTCAGGAAGTGTGCATAGCCGTTCTTTCGGCACTCCCCCGCTACCGGGACATGGGGAGGCCGTTCGCGTCATTCGTGTTCGGGATAGCCTCGCACAAAGTGGCGGACGCTATGAGAAATGCGGCAAGGCTCGCGATCCCGACGGAAGACCTGCCCGACGGCCCCGACAACCGGCCGGGGCCCGAGGAGACGGTCGTGGCGTACATCGAGGCCGAGCGGGCCCGGGCCCTGCTTGCCCGGCTCCCCGCGCACCAGCGAGAACTCGTGGTGCTGCGCGTGCTGACCGGAATGTCGGCCGAGGAGACCGGTCACGCGCTCGGCATGTCCCCCGGGGCGGTCCGCGTCGCGCAGCACCGGGCGATCGCCCGGCTCAGGGCGATCGCGCGCGAGGAGTGGATCGCCTGAACCTGCCTGGCGCTGCCCGTGACGCTGCCCGTGGCGCGGATCGTGGCGCGGATCGTGGCGCGGCTGGGTTTGGCCGCCCCTCGCGCCCGGGCCGAGGGAAGGGGACGAGGAGGGCGGGCCCGGCGAGGGCGAGCCAGGGGACGCGGTCTTACGGCGGGCCCGCGAGGCGCGGATGTCACTAGGATGAGTCATGGCCAGAACCGAGCAGCCGGAAGGTGACATGACCGACGCCGCCAAGTTCGCCCCGCCGGCGCTGACCTTCGACGATGTGCTGCTACTGCCCGCTCACTCGGCCATCATGCCGGGCGACGCCGACACCGAGTCCGCGCTGAGCCGCCACATCAGGCTTCGCGTGCCGCTGGTCTCAGCGGCCATGGACACCGTCACCGAGGCGCGCATGGCGGTCGCCATGGCCCGCCATGGCGGCGCGGGCGTGTTGCACCGCAACCTTTCGGTGGAGGATCAGGCGCAGCAGGTCGACATGGTGAAGCGCTCCGAGGCTGGCATGATCACCAACCCGGTGACCTGCGGACCCGACGCGACGATCGCGCAGGTGGAGCAGCTGTGTGCCCGATACCGGATCTCGGGACTGCCCGTCACCGGCGCCGACGGTCAGCTCCTCGGAATCGTAACGAACCGTGACATTCGCTTCGAAACCGACCACCGACGTCGCGTCGCGGACGTGATGACACCGATGCCGCTGGTCACCGCGCCGGTGGGGGTGCCGCCCGACGACGCGCTGCGGCTGCTGGCCCAGCACAAGGTCGAGAAGCTGCCCCTGGTCGACGCGGCCGGCCGGCTGCGCGGCCTGATCACGGTCAAGGACTTCGCCAAGAGCGAGAGGTTCCCCAACGCCACGAAGGATTCCGGCGGCCGCCTGGTGGCCGGCGCCGCCGTGGGCGTGGGTGAGGACGCCAAACGGCGTGCCCTGGCGCTTACCGACGCCGGGGTCGACTTCCTGGTCGTGGACACCTCGCACGGCCACGCCCAGGCCGTCATCGACATGATCAGGCAGGTCAAGGCCAACGTCGGGGTCGACGTGATCGGCGGCAACGTCGCCACCCGGGCCGGCGCCCAGGCGCTGATCGACGCCGGTGCCGATGCCGTGAAGGTCGGCGTGGGCCCGGGATCGATCTGCACCACCCGGGTGGTGGCGGGCGTGGGCGTTCCGCAGGTGACGGCCATCTACGAGGCGGCCAAGGCGGCGCGCCCGGCGAACGTCCCTGTCATCGGGGACGGCGGCCTGCAGTACTCCGGCGACATCGCCAAGGCCATCGCCGCGGGAGCCGACACCGTGATGCTCGGCGGCCTGCTGGCCGGGTGCGAGGAAGGCCCCGGCGATGTGGTGATCATCCAGGGGGAGCAGTACAAGCTCTACCGCGGGATGGGCTCACTGGCGGCGATGCGGAACAGCGAGCGGGGCGGCTCGTACTCCAAGGACCGCTATTTCCAGGACGACGTGCTGCGCGAGGACAAGCTGGTGCCGCAGGGCGTCGAGGGCCGGGTGCCCTACCGCGGCCCGCTGGCCGCGGTGGCCAACCAACTCGTCGGAGGGCTCCGGGCGGCGATGGGGTTCGTCGGCGCGCGGACGATCGCCGAGCTGCAGGAGGCGCGGTTCATCCAGATCACCGCCGCCGGGCTGGCCGAGAGTCACCCGCACGACATCCAGATGGTCGCCGAGGCGCCGAACTACGCAGGACTGGGCCGGGGTGGGTGGGGGCGCGCATGACCCAGGTGGAGATCGGCCGTGGAAAGAGCGGCCGCCGCGCTTACGCGCTCGATGAGATCGGCATCGTGCCGTCGCGCCGCACCAGGCACCCTGAGGAAGTGTCGATCGCCTGGCAGATCGACGCCTACCGGTTCGAGCTGCCGCTCGTGGTCGCGCCGATGGACAGTGTGGTCTCGCCCGCCACCGCCGCCGAAATAGGCCGCCTCGGCGGCCTGGCCGCGCTCGACCTCGAGGGCCTGTGGACCAGGTTCGACGATCCCGAGCCGCTGCTCGCGGAGGTGGCCGCGCTCGGCGACGAGGCGGCGACCAGGCGCCTGCAGGAGATCTATGCCGAGCCGATCAAGGAGGACCTGATCGGACGCAGGATCGAGGAGATCAGGGCGGCCGGGGTGACGACGGCCGTGCGGCTGTCGCCGCAGCGCACCGTGCGTTACCACAAGGCGGTCCTCGACGCCGGGGCCGATATCTTCGTGATCCGCGGCACCACGGTCTCGGCGGAACACGTGTCCGGCCAGGCCGAGCCGCTGAACCTCAAGCAGTTCATCTACGAGCTGGACATTCCGGTCATCGTCGGAGGATGTGCCACCTACACCGCCGCGCTGCACCTGATGCGCACCGGCGCGGCCGGCGTGCTGGCCGGGTTCGGCGGCGGCTCCGGTCACACCACGGCCGCCGTGCTCGGCGTGGCGGTGCCCACGGCCACCGCGATCGCCGATGTGGCCGCGGCCCGCCGCGATTACCTGGACGAATCCGGCGGACGCTACGTTCACGTGATCGCGGATGGCGGGATGACCCGCAGCGGCGACATCGCCAAGGCCCTGGCCCTGGGGGCGGACGCGGTGATGGTCGGCTCGCCGTTCGCCCGCGCCGCCCAGGCCCCCGGCCGCGGGTACCACTGGGGCAGCGAGGCGCACCATCCGGATCTGCCCCGCGGCGCGCGGGTGAACGTCGGCACCGTCGGGACGCTGGAACAGATCCTGCACGGCCCGTCCAGCATGGCCGACGGCTCGATGAACCTGATGGGGGCGCTGCGCAAGACGATGGCGACGTCGGGCTACTCGGACCTGAAGGAATTCCAGCGGGTCGAGGTCGTGGTGACGCCCAGCGAGCCCCGGCGCGCCGCAGCAGGGCGTGCCGGCTGAGATGGCCCGCGGCCAGGACCGGTAGCGTTCGGAACGTGATGTCTGGGGCGGGCGTGACGGCGAGGCTGGGGCCCGCCGAGCGCGCCAGCGCGCTCGCGGCGCTCGCCGAGACCGAGCATCAGGTCCTGGTGGTCGGCGGCGGGGTGGTGGGCGCCGGGGTGGCGCTCGACGCGGCCACCCGGGGGCTGTCGGTCGGCCTGGTCGAGGCGCGAGATTTCGGCTCAGGGACCTCGTCGCGGTCGAGCAAACTCATCCACGGCGGCCTGCGTTACCTCGAGCAGCTCAACATAAGCCTGGTCCGCGAGGCGCTGGCGGAGCGGTCGCTGCTGCTGCAGCGGATCGCCCCGCATCTTGTGCACCCGGTCTCGTTCCTCTTCCCGTTCACCCACCACGCCTGGGAACGCTTCTATGTCGGCGCCGGCGTCACCGCGTACGACGTGCTCGGGTACAGCCTCGGCCAGACCCGCGGCATGCCCAGGCACCGGCAGCTGACCCGCGGCGGCGCGCTGAAGATCGCGCCCGCGCTGAAGCGGTCCGCGTTCACCGGCGCGCTGATCTACTGGGACGCGCAGGTGGACGACGCCCGCTACGTGACGACCCTGGTCCGGACCGCTGCCGAGTACGGCACGCACGCGGCGTCCCGGACCCAGGTGACCGGGTTCCTGCGCGAGGGCGAGCGGGTGACCGGAGTCCGCGCCGTGGATCTCGAGTCCGGCACCGAGCTGGAGATACGGGCTCAGCAGGTGGTCAACGCCACCGGCGTCTGGACCGACGAGACGCAGGCCATGGTCGGCGGTCGCGGCACGATCAACGTCCGCTCGTCCAAGGGCGTGCACCTGGTCGTGCCGCGCGACCGGATCCACTCCGGGACCGGGATCATCCTGCGGACCCCGTTCAGCGTCCTGTTCGTCATCCCGTGGGGACGACACTGGATCATCGGCACGACCGACACCGACTGGTCGCTGGACAAGGCGCATCCCGCCGCGAGCCGGGGCGACATCGACTACGTGCTCGGACAGGTCAACCGGATCCTCGCGGTGCCGCTGACCAGGGACGATGTCGAGGGCGTCTATGCGGGCCTGCGGCCGCTGCTGGCCGGCGAGTCCGAGTCCACCTCGAAGCTGTCGCGCGAGCACACGGTCGCCCACCCGGTGCCGGGGCTCGTGATGATCGCGGGCGGCAAGTACACCACCTACCGGCTGATGGCGCGGGACGCCGTGGACGCGGTCGCGCACGGCCTGAACGGCCGGGTGGCGCCATCCTGTACCGACGTCGTGCCGCTGGCCGGGGCGGACGGCTACGTCGCGCTGTGGAACGCCAGGTACTCGCTGGCGCGGTCGTCCGGCCTGCACGTGGCCCGGATCGAGCACCTTCTGCATCGTTACGGGTCTTTGACCGGCGAGGT
>JASIJN010000172.1 GCA_030050125.1 Streptosporangiaceae bacterium
GTCGAGGACCCGGCCGGTGGCCTCGCGCCGGGCGGCGTCGCTGTCGGTGTGCCGGGCCTGCTCGGCGGCGTAGGCGCGCAGCAGGTCGTGGAAGGCATACCGGCCGGGAACGTGCTCGGCGATCAGGTGCGCGCGGGAAAGCTCGCCCAGCAGTCGGCGGGCGTCGGCCTGTCCTATTCCCGCGAGGCTGGCGGCGGCGGGAACGGTGATGTCGGGGCCGGGGTGGATGCCCAGCAGCCGGAACATCCGCGCGGCCTCGCCGGTGAGCTGGCGGGTCGACCAGGAGAACACCGCGCGGACCGCGGCGCGGGGGTCCCCGGCCACGTCGAGCAGGTCCAGCCGCTTTTGCTCGTCGGCCAGGTCGGCGACCAGATCGGTGAGCGGGACACCGGGGCGGGCGGCGGTCAGCTCGGCGGCCACGCGCAGCGCCAGGGGGAGCCGGGCGCAGCGGCGGGCCAGCTCGGCGGTGGCGTGCGGATCGGCGCGGGCCGGCTCGCCGATCAGCTCGCTGAGCAGGGCGACCGCCTCTCCCATCGGGAGCAGGTCCAGGTCCAGGCGGACGGCACCGTCATGGGCCACCAGGCCGGCCAGCGTGTCGCGGCTGGTCACCACCACGGCGCACCCAGGGGTTCCGGGCAGCAGCGGCCGGACCTGCTCGGCAGCGCTGGCATTATCCAGCACCGTCAGCATCCGCTTGCCCGCCAGCAGGCTGCGGTACCGGGCCGCCCGCTGGTCTTGCCCGGGCGGGATGTCGGGGCCGGGCACGCCCAGGGCGCGCAAGAACCCGGCCAGCGCGTCGGCCGCGTCGACCGGCCGGGCCACGTCATACCCGCGCAGGTTGACATAGAGCTGCCCGTCCGGGAAACGTCCGGCCACCTGGTGCGCCCAGTGCACGGCCAGGGCGGTCTTGCCCACTCCCGCGGTCCCGCCGATCGCGCTGATCACCAAGACCCCCTGCGCGGGCTCATCCAGCAGCCGGGTAAGCGCCGCGAGTTCGCCGGCCCGGCCGGTGAAATGCCGCACGGCGGCGGGCAGGTCCTGGGGCACGACTCGCCCCGCGCCGTCCGTGGGCCGCTGCGGCCCGGAGAGGTCCAAGGCGGGATCGGCGGCGAGGATCTGCTCGTGCAGGGTCCGCAGCTCCCTGCTGGGTTCGGCACCGAGCTCCTCGATCAGGACCCGGCGGGCCGCCTGGTAGGCGGCCAGCGCCTCGGCCTGGCGGCCGTCGCGGTACAACGCGAGCATCAGCAAGGCGTGCAGGTGCTCGCGCAGCGGATCGGCGCACGCCAGGCGCCGTAGCTCCCCGGTCAACTCGGCGTGCCGCCCCAGGTGCAGGTCCGCCTCGATACGGATCTCCAGGGCCTGCAGCCGCAGGTCCGCCAGCCGCGGCACCTCCCGCACGGCCAGCAGCTCCGACTCCACATCCGCCAGCGGCTCGCCCCGCCACAGCGCCAGCGCCGCGCGCGCCTGAGCGGCTGCGGTGTCCCACGAGCCGTCCCGGGCCGCCTGCCGCGCCGCGCCCAGCAAGACCTCAAACCGGGTCAGGTCCAGCTCACCGGCCGCCACGCTGATCACGTAGCCGCGTGGCTGGGTCGTGATCCGGGAACGGTCCTCGTCTCCAAATGCCTTCCGCAGCCGCACCACGTAGTTCTGCACAGTCAGCCGCGCCGACGGCGGCGGCGCGGTCCCCCACAGCGTCTCGGCCAGATCCTCCAACGCCACCACCCGGTTGGCGTTCAGCAGCAGCGCCGCGAGCACCGCTCGCTGCTTACCCGCCGGCACGGTCACGACCGCGTCACCGCGGCGCACCGCTAACGGCCCGAGCAGGCAGAACTCCATCCCCATCACCACCTGTCGTGATGCCCCGGTGCAGATCGAATGCTAACGCGGTGCGGACGGCATGGGTAAGCCTCGGCATAGAGCAGCGCGCGCCCACGTCATCAGCGAGATGGACAGCACAACGGTTGGCGATTACTGGTCAGCCGACCTGGAACAGTTCACGGCGCACTTGTTCCGCAGGCTCAGGCAAGATGACCTAGGTTCGTGACGGGATGACGGGAGCGGGGCATCGGTGGACGCGAGCGAGGATCCCAACGTAGATCGGCCGTGTTGCTGCGAGGCGGAGCACTTTACCGAGACTGAGGTCAAGGTACTGTGCCTGGTGGCCGAAGGGCTCAGCAACTCAGAGATCGCCGGGCGCATGAGCGTTAGCGGCCACACGGTGGACCGCCACGTGACCCAGATGCTCCGGCGAAGCGGCACGCGCAACAGGGCAAGCTTGGTGTCGGCTGCCTTCCGCGCCGGGGTCCTGATTGCGGACCGGTACAGGCTGCGGCCGTCAGGGCGACGTTGCCTGCTGCCCTGACGCCGCACGGAGGGTGGCCAGGCGCCGAGAGCCGCGGCGCGCGTGCTTTCGAGGTTTCTAGACCACCAGGCCGCCGCCGTTGATGTCGAACGCCGCGCCGGTGATGTAGCCGGAGTGCTCACCGGCCAGGAAGGCGACCAGTTCGGCGACCTCCTCCGGCCGGCCCAGCCGACCCACCGGAAACGTGGCGCCGATCTCGGCCGCCCGGTCCGGCGAGATCTGCGAGCGCACCATCTCGGTGTCGATCAGACCCGGGCACACCGCGTTGACGGTCACCCCGCGCGGCGCGAACTCGATCGCCATCGAGCGCACGATGCCGAGGACCCCGTGTTTCGACGCGGTGTAGTGGGCGCCGCCGAGGGTGCTGTTGGTCTTGCCCGCCGTGGACGAGAAGTGGATGATCCGGCCCCAGCCCTGGTCCAGCATGGGACGGGCCGCGCACTGGCTGATCAGGAAGGCGCCCTTCAGGTTGACGTCGAGAACCAGGTCCCATTCCTGCTCGCCGATGTCAAGGGCCGATCCGCCGAACAGGATGCCCGCCGCGTTGACCAGGACGTCGAGGCGGCCGAAGGAGGCCAGGGCGGCTTCCACGCTGCGCCCTGGCGACCGGACATCGCCGCAGACCGTGACCACCTCGGCGCCCGCCGACGTGAGCTCGGCGGCCAGCGCGTCCAGCCGCTCCTGCCGCAGGTCGAACAGCACGGTCCGCAGGCCCGACGCGGCCAGCCGGCGCGCGCAGGCGGCCCCCATTCCCCGTCCGGCCCCCGAGACCAGGGCGACGCGGTCAGGCATCCTGGCACCACCCAAACACCGGTGTGACCCCTTCGCTGGCTGCGGTTGGCTCACCACTGCGTCTCGCGCCCCGGCCGGGCCGGATCGCCGTGTCCGCTCGGCTCACCCTATCGGGGCCCGCCGCAGATCCTGCTGGAGCCAGCCGCAGATTCTCCTAGCCACACGGCCGGCCGGCCACGGCGAGCGGCGAAATTCACCGGGCCCTGATGCTGCGTCGCATGCCTTGTCCCTAAGTAAACCCGCAAGTAACATACCCGCCGGTAACAAGTCCTGGGAGGAGCCCTTCATGCGAAGACCCTTAACGTTGTTCCTCGCCGCGGCCGCGATCGCGGTCACCGGGATGGCCCTCGCCGGGCCGGTGCTGGCCAGTCCGGCGGCCCCGTCCGACACGACGATCGGCGTGACCTATCCCGTCACGGGAAGCACCTTCATCAAGGCGATCGACTCGACGATCGCACTGGGCCCCGGCACGCTGTCCACGACCGCGGACCTGACCACCTCGACCCTGACCGGGACGCTCTCGCTGCCCCCGGCGACCGGGTCGTTCAAGGAACTCGGGCTGATCCCGGTCACCGCGACCACCCAGATGGTTCAGGACGGGCAGGCCACTGGCACGGTCAACTTCGGCACCAACTCGGTCACCACCACCGCGACCGAGACGATCAGGCTGACCGGCCTCCGGGTGGCCGGCCTGCCCATCCCGATCGGCCGTTCCTGCGAGACGTCCCCGGCGGCCATCACCGTGACCTCGCAGCCCGGCTTCAACGTGCTGAGCGGCGGCACGCTGTCCGGGACCTACACGATCCCGCGGTTCGCGCACTGCGGGCTGGCCACGATCCTGATCAACCTGACCCTGCCCGGGCCTGGCAACACGATCTCGCTCACGCTGGGCGC
>JASIJN010000173.1 GCA_030050125.1 Streptosporangiaceae bacterium
CGCGCGGTAGGAAGGCCGGTGAATTTTACGCACCGTCAGGGCAGAATCCAGCCAGCGTGAGGGTTGGTCTGGGCAGCACGACAAGGCGTGGTCGTCGTCGAACAGGAGGCAGGATGCGCATCGGCGTGGTGTTCCCGCAGACCGAGCTCGGCGGCGACGTGGGGGCGGTGCGCGCCTACGTCCAGCGGGTCGAGGAGCTGGGGTACCGGCACGTGCTGGCCTACGACCACGTCGTCGGCGCGGACCCGGCCGTGTACCGAGGCTGGTCGGGGCCCTACGACGTGACCACCACGTTCCACGAGCCGTTCGTGCTGTTCGGCTACGCCGCCGCGGTGACCTCGCTGGAGCTGGTCACCGGGATCATCATCCTGCCGCAGCGGCAGACCGCGCTGGTGGCCAAGCAGGCCGCTGAGGTGGACCTGCTGAGCAACGGCCGGTTCCGGCTGGGCATCGGGCTCGGCTGGAACGCGGTCGAGTACGAGGCGCTGGGCCAGGACTTCTCCACTCGCGGCCGGCGGGTCGAGGAGCAGGTGGAGCTGCTGCGGCGGCTGTGGACCGAGCCGTCGGTGACCTTTCGCGGCCGCTTCGACCGGGTGACCGGCGCGGGCCTGGCGCCGCTGCCGGTGCAGCGGCCGATCCCGGTGTGGTTCGGGGCTCAGTCGGAGCGGGCCTACCGGCGGGCCGGGCGGCTGGGCGATGGCTGGTTCCCGCAGTTCCAGCCGGGCCCGGAACTCGACCGGGCGCGCGACACGGTCGAGCAGGCGGCCCGGGAGGCGGGCCGGGATCCGGCGGCCGTCGGCATGGAGGGCCGGGTCGCCTGGCGGGGCGATCCGGAGGCGCTGGCCGAGTCCGGCGCGAGGTGGCGCGCCGCGGGGGCCAGCCACCTGTCGGTGAACACCATGGGCGCGGGCCTGCGCAGCGTCGACGAGCATCTCTCCGCGCTGGAGAGCGCGGTCGCGGCGATCGGGTCTTTGGCGGCAGACTAGGCCAGGTCGCGGTAGCGGTCGACGAGCTGGCGGATGATCACGTTGCGCTGAATGTCGTTGGTGCCCTCGCCGACGACCATCAGCGGGGCGTCGCGGTAGTAGCGCTCGATGTCGAAATCGGCGGAGTAGCCGTAGCCGCCGTGCACCTTGATCGCGTCGGCGGTCACCTGCAGGCACACCTCCGAGGCGAACAGCTTCGCCATCCCGGCCTCCAGGTCGCTGCGCCGTCCCGCGTCGAGCGCGGCGGCGGCACGCAGGGTCAGCAGCCGCGCGGCGTCGACCCGCGTGGCCATGTCGGCGAGGCGGTGGCCGACCGCCTGGTGCTGCCAGATCGGCTGCCCGAACGTCTCTCGCTGCTGGGCATAGCGCATCGAGTCCTCGAGCGCCGCCCGGGCCACGCCGACGGCGCGGGCCGCGACGTTGATCCGGCCCAGCTCGAGCCCGCCCATCATCTGGCGGAAGCCCTGCCCCTCCTCGGTTCCGAGCAGGGCCTCGCGCGGGCACTCGTAGCCGTCGAAGACGATCTCGCAGCTCTCCAGGCCCTTATAGCCCAGCTTGGGCAGATCCCGGGAGACGGTGAAGCCGGGTCCCTTCTCGGCCAGCAGGATGCTGATCCCCCGGCTGCGCGGCCTGGCCTCGGGGTCGGTCTTGCACAGCACCGCCACGACGTCGGCCGTGCGCGCGTTGGTGATCCAGGTCTTCACGCCGTCGAGCCGGTAGCCCGAGCCGTCGGCCGTGGCCCTGGTGCGGATGGCCTGCAGGTCCGATCCGCCCGCGGGCTCGGTCAGCGCCATCGCCGCGCGCGCCGCGCCGGTGGCCATCCGCGGCAGCCAGCCGTCCTTCTGCGCCTGCGTGCCGAACAGGGTGATCAGGCGCGCGATCACGCTGTGCCCGCCCATGGCCCCGGCCAGGCTCATCCATCCCCGGGCCAGCTCCTCGGTGACCAGCGCGAAGCACGCGGTGGACACGCTGGAACCGCCGTACTCCTGCGGAACCGCCAGCCCGAACACGCCGAGCCGCCGCATCTCGTCGATGAGCTCGCCCGGATAGGCGTTGGCGTGCTCGAGCTCTCGCGCGACCGGGCGCACGCTGCCGTCGACCCAGTCGCGCACCACCGACACGATGTCGCGCTCGTCGGGGTTCAGGTCCGCGATCTCCGGTGCTGCCATGGCTCTCGCGGCCATAGTGCGGACTGCCGGCGCATCCCGTCAAGCTCGCGCGGGCACGGAGCGGCTACCGCTACGGCGCTTCTGGATGGGGGACTGACCCGGCGAGGGGCGCGGGGGCGGGCCGGCTAGTTCGGGCTGTACGGGGTGTACCTCAGCTCGGGGGCCGGGGTCGCGGTCAGCGACCGCAGCATCGCGGTCTCCCTCGCCAGCAGGGCCCGCTCGGCGGTCAGCCGGCTCAGCGCGTCCGGCTCGGCCAGCAGCCTCTGGCGGTCGGGGAGGTCGGCGATGACCGACGCGGCCACCAGGTAGGAGAGCGCGACGGGCTCGTCGGGCAGGTCCGGGATGCTGACCTGCGTCATCCTGCGGGCGGCCAGGGCGTCGACGTATCCGCGGAACGCGCGCTGGACGGCCTGGACCGCCAGCCCGGCGGCGGCCTCGTCGCCGGTGTCCTCCGGGAGGAGGTCCACCTCGCCCTGGAGATAAGGGCGTGAGCGGTCGAGCGTGGTCAGCCGGAACCGGTCCGCGCCGATGGTGACCAGATCGAAGCGGCCGTCATCGCGTTCTGAAATCCGGCGCAGCATCGCCGTGCAGCCGATCTCGTACAGGGCGGACACCCCGTCCACGCCGGTCTCGCGGCCCTCGCGGATCGCGATCACGCCGAAGCGCCGGGGCTCGGGGCCGTCCGTCAGGTCGCGGACCAGCTGCCGGTACCGGTCCTCGAAGATGTGCAGCGGCAGCAGCAGCCCCGGGTAGAGCACGGTGCCCAGCGGAAACAGCGGCAGTCTGCCCATACCACGACACTACGCGGTGCGGAGCGCGGCGGGTCTACGGCTCGAGGTCTTCGTCGCCGTCCTCCACGTGGACGGCGGCCTCCTCCGCACTCGCGGCACCGGCGTCGATCCCGACGTCGCGGGCGACCAGGTCGGCGTCCTGGTCCGGGCTAATCCCCTCGTCGTCGGCCACCAGCCGGCCCGAGCGCGGCTCGGGCTCGGAGTCATCCAGCCCCGCGGCCGGCGCGGGCTCGTCCTCATCCGCGTAGGGATCGGGTTCTGGCTCCTCCTCGGCGAGCAACTGGTCGAGCGACTCGCCCTCCCGCTCCTCCTCGGCCGTGGTGCCGAAACCCTCGCCCGCCGACCACCGGTCCGGCGGCGCGATCCCCTGGTCCAGCGGGTCGTAGCCGGGGTCACCGTCGAGCGTGTCAGACGCATCGTGCCCCGCGGGGTCGTACATCTCGTCCCCGGACATGTCGTGCGCTTGCCCCCCTCCGGTCGTCCGGTGTTCATCACCGGGTCTGGCCAGACTATCGAAGCGCGGATCGCCGCTCTCGCGCCGCGTACGACGGCCGGGCCGGGGTAGCCATAGCGCATGGACAACACCGGCCACGGGCCCGACCAGCGCGCGGACCTGGTTCCGCGGGAGCTGCCCGAGGACGTCGCCGAGCTGGTCGGCGAGGTGAGCGAGGCCCCGAGCCCGACGCGCCGGCGGAGGATCGGCGCGCAGATCGCCCGGATCGCCGGGCGCAGCGGCCGGACCGGCTGGCGCGGGGCACGGTCGGGCACCCGCTGGCTGACCAACGAGGTGCTAGCGATGGCCCCCCGGCTGCCGGTGCGAGACCAGCAGCGGCTGCGCGCCCAGTTCCCCGGGCTCGGGCCCGAGGAGCTCGCCGACGCGCTGATCCTGGGCGCGGCCCGGGCCGCGGGCCTGGTCGGCGCGGCCTCCGGCGCCGCGATGGTGCTGCCGCTGCCCAGCGCACCGGTCGAGATCGCGGTCGAGACCATGGCGCTGGTCGGCATCGAGATCAAGCTGGTGGCGGAGCTGCACGAGGTCTACGGCATGCGGGCGCCGGGCTCGGTCACCGACCGGATGCTCGCCTACGTCGCGGCTTGGTCGCACCGGCGCGGCGTCGCGCTGGCGCCCGCCGGGATCGTGCTGGTGGCGGGCTCCCCGCTGCGCAGGCAACTGCAGCGCAGGCTGCTGGCCCGGGCCGGGCGCACCGCGATCTCGCTCGGGCCGCTGCTGACCGGAGCCCTGGCCGGCGCGGCACTGAACCGGCGCGAGACCAGGCACCTCGGCCACGATGTGCGCGACGACCTCAGGCGCCGATCTCCTTACACGAGTCACTGGGCCTCCTGACCGGCGAGGCGGACACTGGACTCATGCGATATCTGGCCAACCACACCGCGACCAGGATTTCCAAGATCGGCTTGGGTACCTGGCAGTTCGGGTCCCGTGACTGGGGCTACGGCGAGCAGTACGCCGCGCAGGAGGCCGTCGCGATCGTCCGGCGGGCGCTCGAGCTGGGCGTCACCCTGTTCGACACGGCGGAGATCTACGGTTTCGGCCGCAGCGAACGGATCCTCGGTCAGGCTCTCGGCGCCAACCGGGAGTCGGTCTTCCTGGCCACGAAGCTGCTGCCGGTCCTGCCCATCCCCCCGGTGGTCGAGCAGCGCGCCGTGGCCAGCGCGAACCGGCTCGGGGTCGGCAGGCTCGACCTGTACCAGGTGCATCAGCCGAACCCGCTGTTCCGGGACGGAATGATCATGCGCGGCATGCGCGCCCTGCAGCGGGTCGGGCTGGTCGGCGAGGTCGGCGTCAGCAACTACTCGCTGGATCGCTGGCGCGCCGCCGAGGCGGCGCTGGGCAGCCGGGTGCTGAGCAACCAGGTCCGCTACAGCCTGGTGGCCCGCTCGCCCGAGCAGGAGCTGATCCCGTTCGCGCAATCCGACGGCCACATCGTGATCGCCTACAGCCCGCTGGCCCAGGGGCTGCTCTCGGGCCGGTATCACCGGGAGAACAGGCCGACGAACCGGGTCCGGGCGATGAGCCCGCTGTTCCTGCCGGACAACCTGGAGCGGGCCGGCCCGCTCATCGGGGCGCTGCGCGACGTGGCCGACGCGCATGGCGCCACCCCGGCGCAGATCGCGCTGGCCTGGGTGATCCACAGTCTCGCGGTGGTGGCGATCCCCGGCGCGTCCAGCGTCGAGCAACTGGAGAGCAACGTCGCCGCCGCCGAGATCGAGCTCACCGACCACGAGTATCAAGCCCTGCAGGCCGCGTCGGACCGGTTCCGCCCGGTCGGCGGGCCCGCGGCGGTTCCGGCCCTGGTCCGGGCGCGCCTGAGCCGCTAAGCGAGCTGCGGCATGACCTCGGCGGCCAGGCGCTCCATCTGCTCGGCCTCGTCGAACAGCGGGTTGAGCTGGATCATCCCGGCCCCGGCGGCCACGACCTGCGCCAGCCCGGCCACGCAGTCCCGCGGGGTCCCGAACACCGAGACCGGCGTCAGGTCCCCGAGGCGGAAGAAACCGTAGAGCCGGCCGAGGGCGGCGGCCATCCGGTCGTGCGCCCGCCCGGGGTCGTCGTCCACCGCGATGTACACGCGCTTGGCGATCGGGAAGCCGGCCGGGTCCTGGTCCTGCCGGGCGAGTTCGTCGCGCACGACCAGGACCTGCTGCGCGAACTGCTCCGTGGTGCTCGACCCGGCGCCGAAGAAGCCGTCGCCGAGCCGGACCGCCCGGCGCAGCGCGGCCGGCTGGTTCCCGCCGAACCAGACCGGCGGGCCGGGCTTCTGGAACGGCTTGGGCTCCATGGCCGCGCCCTCTAGCTGCCAGAAGCGGCCCCTGAAGTTGACCTCGGGCTCGGTCCACAGCGCGCGCATCAGGTCCAGCCCCTCGGTGAACCGGGCCACGAAGCTGGCCCGGTCGACCCCGAACGCGGAGAACATCCGGTTCCCGCCGCCGGTGCCGATGCCCACGTCCAGCCGGCCGAGGCTCAGCTGGTCCAGCGTGCTCAGGCTCTTGGCCAGGTGCACCGGGCTGTGCAGGGTCGTGATGAACACCGCGCAGCCCAGCCGGATCCGCTCGGTGCAGGCGGCCGCGTAGGACAGCGTCTCGACCGGGCCCAGGTGCGCGACGTGGCCGAGCACCTGCTCCTGGGTCCAGGCGCCGACGAAGCCGAGTTCCTCGGCCCGGTGCAGGTAGCCGCGCATGGCCGCGGGGTCGAAGGTGCCGTCGTCCACGAGCTGCGGAATGGAAATGGCGAATCTCACCCGTCGAGCCTAGTGCTTCGGCGCCTTGGGGTGGAAAAACAGCGGCCGGAGCAGGTTCCCGGTCCGGTTCATGATGCGCACGCCGGGCGGCGAATCCTCGGCGACCGGGTCGTAATGCAGGAAATCGAAGCCGAGCCGCCAGGCCAGAATGCCGTCCGTGGCCAGCTGGTCGCCGACCACGACGCCGGGCCTGGGCAGGCCGCGGTACCGCTGGATCTGCAGCGGCTTGTGCGCGGACGACACGTAGAAGATCGTCGGCCCGCCGGCCGGGCTGGTCACCGCGGTGTGCCTGCGGGAGTTGGTCACGAAGCCGATAAATTCAATTCCGGGAATCGCCGACAGCGTGCCCGCGAATCGCTCCACGCCCCCGCTGAGCTCGGAAGTGCCGGTATTCCAGAAAGCGACTATGGGCTCGATGTCGAAGATGACGGTCTTCGGCGAAAGCTTTCCGACGCGGGAAAGCAGTTCGTCCCGATCGCTAACTTGCTGATAGTCTGCCCGCATCCGTTGGTGGTCTCCGCTCGGTTATTTCCGGTGCCTATTTCATCACGGCGGATGCGTCCGATGCCGCCCGCGCCCCGGTGGAGGGCTCAGCTCGCCCGGAACGCACCGGGCCCGCTCGGCACCGTTACGTTCAATCTGAACGCCCCGTCTCCCGCCGGAGGGAGCATGACCATGATCATGCAGCCACCACAGGCGGCCCCCAGCATCGATGTGGTGCTGGACGGCTTCGGGATCGGCACCAGCGCCGGGCTGGTCTCCATGTGCGAGGTGGTCCTCGTCGAGGGGCCCGGCGCGGACGGCACGCCGGTGCGGATCCTGGTCGACCCGGCGCACGTGGGCCGGCGGACGTTCCTGCTGGAGGCGCTGGCCCGACGCGGCCTGGCCCCCGGCGACATCGACATGGTGCTGCTGACCCACGCGCACTGGGATCACGTCCAGAACGTCGACCTGTTCGAGCACGCCGCGGTGTACCTGCATCCCGACGAGCGCCGGTACTGCGGGCGGCCGCACCCCAACGACTGGGCCACCCCCGTCTGGACCCGTGACATCCTGGAACGGATGCGGATTCACGAGGTCGCCGACGGCGCCGAGCTCATCCCGGGCGTCGGGGTGGTGCACCTTCCCGGCCACTCCGCGGGCAGCATCGGGGTCACCGTGCGCGGCGAGCAGGGCCTGTCGCTGATCGCCGGCGACGCCCTGCACTACGCGAGCGTCGCGCTCACCCGCCGCCCCCCGCTGGTGTTCTGGAACCCCGACCAGGCGCTGGCCAGCATCGACCGCGTGATCGCGATGGCGGACGTCATCTATCCCGGGCACGACCGGCCGTTCCGGCTGACCTCGCAGCGGGAGGTCGAGTACCTGCGCGAGTTCAGCCTGACCATCACCGGCACGCTGGCCGACCGGCCCGGCCTCAGCTTCTACGGCCAGACCCGCGAACCATGGGTGATGCCCGGCTACGAGGACCACGTCGGGCCGGTGCCGTGAACGGTTCGCCGGCGACCTCCGCGGCCGGCGCGGCCACCGGAACCGGGCGGCGGCGACGGGTGGCGGCCCGGGCCCGGCTGGATTTCTGCTTCGACCTGGTCCTGCTGCTCGGGTACACGCTGGCCTACAGCTACGGCTTCACCGGGATCGCGATCCACGAATGGCTGGGCATCGGGCTCGGGCTGGCCCTGCTGCTCCACTTGACGCTGCACTGGGACTGGGTCATCCGCAGCACCGGCAGGCTGCTGAGCCCGCGCGGTCACGACAAGGTCATCTGGATCGTCAACCTGGCCCTGCTGTTCGCCATGACCCTGTGCGTGGCGTCGGGCATCCTGATCTCCCGGGTGGCCCTGCCCTACCTCGGCATCTATCCGCTGGCCGGGCCGTTCTGGACCCGGCTGCACATCCTGACCGCCGAGGTGACGCTGGGGCTGGTCCCGGTGCACGTGGCGTTGCGCTGGAGATGGCTGCTGCGGGTCGGGCGCGGGATGCTGACGTGGCGTTCGGCTGGGCGGCGCGGGTGAGGTTCCTGCGGCATCTGGGCGCGGCGACGCTGGTGGTGGCGGTGGTCGTGGTCCTCGGGCTGGCCTGGAACCACTTCGGGGCCAGCATTCTGGTCGGCGGCCTCCAGGGCTCGGCCAAGCAAGTGTTCGCCGGCGGCCGGCCGTCTGGTCCGCCTGGTCCTCCGGTCGCCCGCCTGCGGCCGATGAGCCCCGGGCTCGGCGCGATGCTCGACCCGCTGAACCTGGCCGTGCTGCGGCACACCGTGGTCATCGAGGCGGTCGTGATCGCGATCGTGGTGATGATCGACGTCAGTCGCAGGCTCTGGCGCCAGGAACGGCGGGCCAGGGAGCTGGCCGGGTCGCGGCCGCAGGACGACGACGCGGATCAGTGAGTTCTGCTGGTCACGCGTCCGTGACCTCGGCCGGCAGCCCGAAGTGGGGCAGGCAGGGCTCCAGGCCGTGGATCCGCACCGGTACCGTCCGCGCCGCCTGCCAGTCGTCGCGGGTCAGGCGCAGGCGGCGCGACCGCACCGGCCGGCCGCGCACGTTGTACCACTCGACGCCGTCGTCACGGTATCCCAGCTTGCGCGACACGCCCAGCGAGGCCCGGTTGTCATCGAACGCCCCGGAGACCGCCTGCCGCGCGCCGAGCCCCTCGAAGGCCAGGTGCAGCACGGCCGCCCGCATCTGGGTGCCGATTCCCTGTCCCTGGTAACCGCGGCCAAGCCACGAGCCGGTGCGCACCTCGCGCAGCACGGCGAAGTCGCGGCCGCCGACGCTCTGCGAGCCGACCACCGCACCGTCGCGGACCACGACGAGTTGCAGCGTCCAGTCAGTGGGCTTCCACGAGCCCCACCGGTACCAGTGATGCTGCAGCGTCCCGCGGGCCCGTTCGTCGGGGGACGCGTCCGTCCAGGCAACCTGGAACGGCTGGACGGCCGGATCGTGCACGCCGGCCGCGGCCAGTTCGGCCAGCTCGTCCAGGTCATCCTGGCTGGGCCAGCGCAGTTCCAGCGCGGGGGTATGCAGCCGCAGATCGGCCATCGGCCATCGCGCAGACGCCATGGCGGCGATTGTGCCTCCCGCCCGGCCAGGCCGGCACCTCAATTATCCGGGCGGCCTCAGCGCTCCACCGCGGAGAACTCGGGCTGGTCGAGCAGCCGCAGCCAGCTGCCGTCGGGCTGCCTGCGGACCACCTGGGCCCGGGCGCCCGCGTCGTCCTTCGGGGCGGTGGCGGTCAGCGCGATGTCGCCGCTGACCAGCGTGGGAAGCGGTTCCTCCGGCTCGAAGCGCGGCATGTCAGGCAGCAGCCGCTGCCACAGCGCCCGTATGGCGTCGCGGCCGGACGTCTGTGTGCCTGGCGGGTAGGCCATGACGGCGTTCACCTCGTACAGCGCCGCTATCCCGGCGGCGTCCTTGCTGTTGGCGCGCTCGACGAACAGGCGGGTCAGGTCCTCGGGCTTCCAGGCTTTCTCGTAATCGGTCATGGACCCAGCCTGCCCGCCGTCAAATGAGAAGTCCAACAGATTGTATTTGTGATGACTAGAATCTCTAGTCATGGAACTGCGGCAGCTGGAGTACCTGATCGCGGTCGCCGAGGAAGCGAACTTCACCCGGGCGGCCGAGCGTGTCCACATCAGCCAGTCCGGGGTGAGCGCGCAGATCCGGCAGCTCGAGCACGAGCTGGGCGCGACCCTGATCGACCGCTCGTCCCGCACCGCCCGGCTGACCGACGCGGGGACGGCGGCGCTGCCGCACGCCCGCGCCGCGCTCGCCGCCAGCGCCGCCCTCCGGCAGGCCGTCGACGACGTCAACGGCCTGATCAAGGGCCGGCTGGTCGTCGGGATGGTCACCGCGTGCACCGTCACCGGGCTGTTCGACGCCCTCGCCAGCTTCCACCGCGCGCATCCCGGCG
>JASIJN010000174.1 GCA_030050125.1 Streptosporangiaceae bacterium
GCAGCCCGGCGCGGGCGGCGATCCGGAAGGCCGGGGCGAAATCGGTCGCGGCGCCCCGGCGCTCGTCGTTGGACAGGCCGAAGCCGACGACCCCGCGCCCGGCATGGGCGACCGCCAGCCTGGCCAGCGTGCGCGCGTCGAGCGGGTGCCTGGTCCGGTTGGCCGCGATGATCACGCCGATGCCGACCCCGGTGGCCGCCGACGCCGCCGCGGCCGCGTCCAGGACCAGTTCGACCGTGCTCGTCAGGCCGCCGAACCTGGACGCGTAGCCCGAGGGGTCCACCTGGATCTCCAGCCACCCCGAGCCCTCGTCCCGCTCGTCCTCCGCCACCTCGTGCAGCAGCCGGCGCACGTCGGGCTCGGTACGGACCACCGACCGGGCGATGTCGTACAGCCGCTGGAACCGGAACCAGCCGCGCTCGTCGGTGCCCCGCAGCCGCGGCGGCCATTCCTCGGCAAGCGCCTCGGGCAGGTGCACCCCGTGTTTGCGCGCGAGGTCGACCAGGGTGGAATGGCGCATGCCGCCGGTGAAGTGCAGGTGCAGGTGCGCCTTGGGGAGTCGGGTCAGGGGGCGTGTCATGGCGTCGGCCGCCCGGCTGAGGCGTCAGCGGCGTCGCCGGGCCCGGCGTCAGCGGGCCTGGGCGAGCAGCTTGCCGAGCCGGGTGATCCCCTCCTCGAGGTCGGAGTCGCCCAGCGCGCAGGACATGCGGAAATAGCCGGGGGTGCCGAATGCCTCGCCGGGCACCACGGCCACGTCGACCTCGTCGAGCAGCAGCCCGGCGAGCTCCGTCGTGGTGGCCGGCCGGCGCCCGGCGAGTTCCTTCCCGAGCACTCCCTTGACGGACGGATAACAGTAGAACGCGCCGTCGGGCAGCGGACAGATCACGCCGGGGATCTCGTTCAGCATCCCGGTCATCAGCCGGCGTCGGCGGTCGAACGCCTCGCGCATCCTGGCCACCGCGGACAGGTCGCCGGACACGGCCGCGAGCGCCGCGGCCTGGGCCACGTTGCAGACGTTCGAGGTCAGGTGCGACTGCAGGTCGGCGGCGGCCTTCGCCACATCGGGCGGGCAGATCATCCAGCCGACCCGCCAGCCGGTCATCGCGTAGGTCTTGGCCACCCCGTTCAGCACCACGACGCGGTCGGCCAGCTCCGGGACTTCCACGGCCATCGACGAGAACCGAGCGTCGCCGTAGACCAGGTGCTCGTAGATCTCGTCGGTGATCACCCAGATGCCGTGATCGGCGGCCCAGCGCCCGATCTCGGCGACAAGCTCCGGCGGGTACACCGCGCCGGTCGGGTTGGACGGCGACACGAACAGCAGCACCCTGGTGCGGTCGCTGCGGTGCGCCTCCAGGTCGGCGACGGAGGTGAGGTAGCCCGAATTCTCGTCGGTCATCACCGGGACCGGCGTCCCGCCCGCGAGGCTGATCGCCTCCGGGTAGGTGGTCCAGTACGGCGTGGGCACCAGCACCTCGTCGCCGGGGTCGATCAGGGTGGCGAACGCCTGGTAGACGGCTTGCTTGCCGCCGTTGGTCACCACCACCTGCCCGGGGCTGACCCGGTAGCCGGAGTCACGCTCGGTCTTGGCCGCGATCGCCTCGCGCAGCTCAGGCAGGCCGGCCGCGGGGGAGTACTTGTGAAACCTCGGCACGGCGCAGGCGCGTTGCGCGGCCTCGACGATGTAATCGGGGGTCGGGAAGTCGGGCTCGCCGACGCCGAAGGCGATGACCGGCCGGCCCGCGGCCTTGAGCGCGCGCGCCTTCGCATCGACGGCCAGCGTCGCCGACTCCGTGATCGCTCCGATCCTGGTCGAGATCCTGCGCTGTGAGGAAGACATAGCATCCATGGTGACATCCCGCCGGGCCTGCCGGCGCCCGGGTGCGGGCTCCGGACGGGGCCACGGCACCGGTCCGGAGCCGCCGGCCGCGGGTTCCCGGCACGGTTCGACGGCAGGGGTTCCGGCAACGTAGACTTCAGCAACTGGTGGCGGTCGGCCAGCGGCAGGGCATGCCCGCGGGAGGTCGCGGCACGCATCTGCTGCGGCTCTGCCGCCGTAGGGCAGTAGCTCAATTGGCTAGAGTCCCGGTCTCCAAAACCGGCGGTTGGGGGTTCGAGTCCCTCCTGCCCTGCGAGTGCGATCCGTGCATGTGGGCGGGCGCACGGCGCCAGCCGGTCAGTGATAGCGCTGCTCAGGTGAGGACATGGCAACTCAGATACGTGGCACCGCGGCGGAGAAGCCGGCCAAGCCCGGACGCCCGGCGAAGCCGGAACGGACCACGCCGCTGCTGTTCCTGCGGCAGGTGATCGCGGAACTCCGCAAGGTCATCTGGCCGACCCGCAAGGAACTCGTCACGTATACCACGGTGGCGATCGTCTTCATCCTGGTGATGATCGGCATCGTGACCGGCCTGGACACCGCGTTCACCAAGCTGGTCTTCGAGGTCTTCGGCTGAGGTGCTGGCTGGCTGAGCCGTGATCCGCGGGCCGGGAGCGGCGGCATCACGGGGCCTGGCTGCTTTGGCCGGGTTGCCATGGAGCGCCGGGCTGACGCCGGAATGACCGGAATGACGAGCGGAGAGAAAGAGTAATCGTGTCTGATCCCGAACTGCAGGGCGGCCAAGAGCCGGCCGAGCGTGGCTCCAACGGAGAGCCGGACGATCAGGCCGCCGGAGAGGTGGTGGCCGTTCCCCAGGCCGATTCGCTGGCCGAGGCCGGGGCTGAGCTGGAGGCCGAGGCGGCGCTCGAGGCCCAGGCCGCGGTACGGGCCCAGGCCGAGGACGAGGCCCGGGCGGAGGCGGAGACCGACGCCAAGGCGGAGGCCGAGGCGGAGTCCGGCGAGGACGAGGATCCGGTCAGCGCGTTCAAGGCGGAACTGAGGCTGCTGCCCGGCGACTGGTACGTGGTGCACTCCTACGCGGGGTACGAGAACCGGGTCCGGACCAACCTGGAGAGCCGTACCCAGTCGCTCAACATGGAGGACTACATCTTCCAGATCGAGGTGCCGACGCACGAGGTGACCGAGATCAAGGGCGGTAAGCGGCAGCAGGTCCAGGAGAAGGTGCTCCCCGGATACATCCTGGTCCGGATGGACCTCACCGACGAGTCATGGGCCGCGGTCAGGAACACTCCCGGGGTCACCGGGTTCGTCGGGCTGTCCAGCCGGCCGTCTCCGCTGAGCCTGGACGAGGTGGCGGTGCTGCTCGCGCCCGAGCCCGAGGAGAAGGTGGCCAAGAAGGCCGAGACCCTGCGCGCGGCTTCGGTGGACTTCGAGGTCGGCCAGTCCGTTACGGTTATGGACGGGCCGTTCGCGACGCTCCCGGCGACCGTGAGCGAGATCAACGCCGACACCCAGAAGCTCAAGGTGCTCGTCTCGATCTTCGGCCGGGAGACGCCGGTCGAGTTGTCCTTCGATCAGGTCAGCAAGATCTAGTAAGGAACGCAAAGGTAATGGCTCCGAGGAAGAAGAAGATCGCCGCGGTGGTCAAGGTGCAGCTGAACGCGGGACAGGCCACCCCGGCGCCGCCGGTCGGCACGGCGCTGGGCCCGCACGGCGTCAACATCATGGACTTCTGCAAGCAGTACAACGCGGCCACCGAGTCGCAGCGCGGCAACATCATCCCCGTGGAGATCACCATCTACGAGGACCGGTCGTTCACCTTCATCACCAAGACGCCGCCCGCGCCCGAGCTGATCAAGAAGGCCGCCGGCGTCGAGAAGGGCAGCGGAGAGCCGCACAAGACGAAGGTGGGCTCGGTCACCGCCGCGCAGATCCGCGAGATCGCGCAGGTGAAGATGGCCGACCTGAACGCGACCTCGATGGACGCGGCCGAGAAGATCATCGCGGGGACGGCTCGCTCCATGGGCATAACGGTCGTCGGCTGACCGTTCTACCCGACCGGACCAACCAGTGGCAGGGCCAGGCGCTGGCCCGCGGACCACGACCTCCGTGCCGACTCAAGGAGAGCGCAGATGAAGCGCAGCAAGGCATATCGCAAGGCGGACGAGCTTGTCGAGGCTCGCCTGTACACCCCGGTCGAGGCGGTGGACCTGGCCAGGAGGACATCGACGACGAAGTTCGACCCGACCGTCGAGGTCGCGTTGCGGCTCGGCGTGGACCCGCGCAAGGCCGACCAGATGGTCCGCGGGACCGTGAACCTGCCGCACGGGACCGGCAAGACGGCCCGGGTGCTGGTGTTCGCGACCGGTGAGCGGGCCGAGGAGGCCCAGGCCGCCGGCGCCGACTACGTGGGCGCGGATGACCTGATCGAGCGGATCCAGGGCGGCTTCCTCGACTTCGACGCCGTGGTGGCCACGCCCGACCTGATGGGCAAGGTGGGCCGGCTGGGCCGGGTTCTCGGACCCCGCGGCCTGATGCCGAACCCCAAGACCGGCACCGTCACCACCGACGTCGGCAAGGCCGTCACGGACATCAAGGGCGGAAAGATCGAGTTCCGGGTGGACCGGCACGGCAACCTGCACTTCGTGATCGGCAAGGCCTCGTTCACCGACCGGGCCCTGGTGGAGAACTACGCCGCCGCGATCGACGAGGTGATCAGGCTCAAGCCGGCCGCGGCCAAGGGCCGGTACCTCAAGAAGGTTACGTTCACCACCACGATGGGGCCGGGCATCCCGGTTGACCCGGGCATCACCCGCGGCATCGCCAGCGAGCTCGAGGACGCCGTCGCCAGCTGACGTCGCGCGGACGGTCGACCGGTCCCGCGGCCGGCGAGTTGGCGGGCGGGCCGGGCGCCGCATATCCTGTTGGTTGCCAAAGACCGTCGGCCGTCATCGCGCACCGCGCGGTGGCCGAAGGCCCCGCGAGAGCGGGCGGCCCGCGCAGGCGACAGAGTTAGGCCGCGTGACCCCGGCGTGTTGTCCCGGGCCCGGCCCCGCCCTGGCGTGCTGCGCCGGGGCGTTCGCATATCAGCGGCCTTCGCCGGCGCCGGATGTTAGCCGGGTTCCGCCATGCGGGCGACCGGAACCGAACGAGGAGGGAGGCCCATGGCGAGGGCCGAGAAGGTGGCCGCGGTCGCCGAGTTGACCGAGCGCTTCCAGAGTTCTGCGGGAGCGGTGCTGACCGAGTACCGCGGCCTGTCCGTGGCCCAGCTGGGCGAGCTGCGCCGCTCGCTCGGCGAGAACGCCACGTTCTCCGTGGTCAAGAACACCCTGACGAAGATCGCCGCGAACGACGCGGGCATCGCCGGCGAGCTGACCGAGATGCTCACGGGCCCGTCGGCGATCGCGTTCGTGGAGGGCGATGTCGTCGAGACGGCCAGGGGACTGCGCGATTTCTCCCGGGCCAACCCGTTCCTGGTGATCAAGGGCGGCGTTCTCGACGGCAAGGTGATGACCCCGGACGAGATCGTCAAGCTGGCCGACCTGGAATCGCGCGAGGTGCTGCTGGCCAAGCTGGCGGGCGCCATGAAGGCCTCGATGTCCGGCGCCGCGGCCACGTTCGCGGCGCTGCCGGTCCAGATGGCCAGGCTGCTCGCGGCGCTCCAGGAGAAGCAGGGCGGCGCGGCCGAGGGCGGCGCG
>JASIJN010000175.1 GCA_030050125.1 Streptosporangiaceae bacterium
CGCTCCAGCACGCCGGGGTTGGTCTCGGCGACCATCCGCTCGCAGAAGTCCACGCCGACCAGGTTCTCCTGGAAGATGTTGTGGTCGAACATGTACTCCGCGGACTCGCCCAGGTTGATGATCCACTCGCCGAGATGCGGCGGCCGGACGCCGTAGGCCATGTTCTGGTTGTAGACCGAGCAGGTCGCGTGGTTGTCACCGCAGATGCCGCAGATCCGGCTGGTGATGAAGTGCGCGTCCCTGGGGTCCTTGCCCTTCATGAAGATGCTGTAGCCGCGGAAGATCGACGACGTGCTGTGGCATTCGACGACCTTCTTCTGCTTGAAGTCAATCTTGGTATAGATGCCGAGGCTGCCCACGATCCGCGTGATCGGGTCCCAGGCCATCTCCACTACGCCGGTGTCTTCGACCGTCGCCATCGTTCCTCCCCTTTCGGTGGTACCCGGGACCGGTTCCCGCTGGAGCTCCGGCCGGCCGGCCTACCAGCTCTTCTGGTAGCCGGTCAGCAGCTCGTCGCCCTTCTTGCGCCACTTCGGCTCCTCGTCGGCGGTCTTCGCCGTGAAGCCGCGCAGCGTGCGGATGACCGTTCCGTAAAGCGTGCTCGCGGTCGCCGACACCTTCGAACCCGGCGGCTCGTCCATGAACGGCATGAACTTGTCCGGGAACCCCGGCATCGTGCACGCGATGCAGATCCCGCCGACGTTCGGGCATCCGCCGACGCCGTTGATCCAGCCGCGCTTGGGCACGTTGCACTTCACCACCGGGCCCCAGCAGCCCAGCTTGACCAGGCACTGGGGCGAGCCGTACTCGGTGGCGAACTCGCCCTGCTCGTAGTACCCGGCGCGGTCGCAGCCCTCGTGCACGGTGGCCGCGAACAGCCACGTCGGGCGGAGCGCCTCGTCCAGCGGGATCATCGGCGCCTGGCCGGCCACCTGGTACAGCAGGTACAGGATGGTCTCGGACAGGTTGTCCGGGTGGATCGGGCAGCCGGGCACGCAGACGATCGGCAGGCCCGCCTTGGACCGCCAGTCCCAGCCGAGGTAGTCGGGAACGCCCATGGCGCCGGTCGGGTTGCCCGCCATCGCGTGGATCCCGCCGTAGGTGGCGCAGGTGCCGACGGCGAGAATGGCCGTCGCCTTGGGCGCGAGCCGGTCCAGCCATTCGTTGGTGGTCATCGGCTGGCCGGTGGCCGGGTTGTTGCCGAAGCCGCACCAGTAGCCCTCGGCCTTGATCGCCTCGTTCGGGATCGACCCCTCGACCACCAGGACGAACGGGTCGAGCTCGCCCCGGTCGGCCTTGTGCCACCACTCGATGAAGTTGTCCGCACCCTGCTCCGGGCCGCACTCGAAGTCGATCAGCGGCCAGTGCACCGCGATCTTGGGCAGGCCCGGCAGTGCGCCGAGCGCGATCTCCTCGATGCTGGGCTGGGTCGCGGCGGTCAGCGCGACCGAGTCACCATCGCATCCCAGTCCGCCGTTCATCCACAGGATGTGCACCAGGGGCTCGGCCCCGGCGTTGGCCTGAGCCGCAGCGCTGGCTTCTGTGTCAGTGGCCATGGCAAGGCCACCTCCTCGCTTCCGGGTCGGCTGGTGACCATGCCCGCACCTCGCCTTCGTGATGCGCGGACGCCGCCATGTTAGACCGGCACCGGCCGACCCACAAGACGAAACAGTCACCTAGCAGGACAGTAATGTCCGTGTCGTGGCTAGCAAAAAGTACTCTCCGTGACGTTCCTACCCATCTCGTCACCTGACGTGCACGCGGGCATTCCCGATTGCCGCCGGATTCACGTACGCTGACGTCAACGTGCCGCAGCGCCGCCGGTTCACCGACAGAAGAGACCGTCGGCTAAGGGAGAAACCGTGGCTGAGCCAGCCCAGGCGACCGGCGTTGACCCGATCGAAGTCGTGCCCGTCGTTGTGCTGTCCCAGGTGTTCCCGGCCCGGCCCTCGTCAATCCCTGACATCCGGGTTTTCGTCCGGCGCTGCCTGGCGGAGTCGCCGCTCACCGACGAGGGAAACCGCGAGGTGGGCGAGATCGTGTTCCGGGCGCTGCTCGACGCGGCCGGGCCGACCGGCTCGATCCAGGTGGCGTTCCGAATCTTCCCCGAGCACGTCGAGGTCGATGTGCTGCACTCCGACAGCCAGATCCCGGCCAACTTCCTCGGCGGCGAATCCGGCCCGGCCAAGCAGACGAGCCGCCAGATGCCCCTTGCGACCGCCCGCGACGGCGCCGCGTTCGATGCCGCCGGCGGGCCGGCGGCCCGCGCCAGCGAGGCGGCCGCGCACGCGGCCTTCTCCGCGCCGGTCCCGTCCGAGCCGGTCATGCTGGGCCAGCCCGGCCAGCCGGCCACGTTCGCGGAGTGGATGTCCACCGCGCTGCGCCGGGAGGGGCTGACCCAGGAGGCTGCCGCGCGCCAGCTGGGCGTTTCGGTGAAGACGGTCAGCCGCTGGGTCGGCGGCGCGACCGAGCCCCGGATGCGGGACCTGCGCCGCATCCAGGAGGTCTTCGGCCAGGTGCCGCTCCCCTGAGGAGCCTCGATGGCACGAGCCTTAGTCCCGGGCCGGCGCATCCCGGCACCAACGTCAGCCGACCGGGCGCGGTCAGGCCAACCCTGTCTTGGCCGGCGACTGGACGTCCCCCCACATGTGTCCTACGGTGCTCCCATGGCGGTACATGCTGGACGCCACGAACTCGGCACCGCGCGTGGCCGGATCATGCTGCGCACCTTCCGTGACGGGCTGGCGGCCCAGGCCGGTCACGACCTGGTCATCGAGATCGGCCGGTGGTCGGGCGAGCTGACGGTCGACGAGGATCTGAGCCCGTCCGGCCTGGAGGTGCGGATCGACATGGGCTCGCTGATCGTGCGCGAGGGCCGGGGCGGCATCAAGCCTCTCGGCGACCGGGACCGCCGCGAGATCGCGGTGACCGCGCGCAAGACCCTGGGCGCCGACCGCTATCCCGAGGCCACGTTCTCCGCCACCAAGTTCGAGCCGGCCGACGGCGGCGGCGGCACGATCGTCGGGACGCTGACCCTGGCCGGCCGGTCCCGGCCGATGCGGTTGCAGGTCACCGCGACGGGGGATGACCGTTACCGCGCCACCGCATCGGTGGTGCAGTCCGATTACGGGATCAAGCCCTACACCGGTTTTCTCGGCGCGCTCCGGGTACGCGACGCGGTCGACGTCGAGGTGGACGTGGACCTCGCGAATCCGGCGGCGGGGGCGGGAGCGCAACAGCCGTGACAACGAATCCGGGCCTGCCGAGGCAGCCGTCGCCCGCCGGCGCGGCGGCGGACCGCGAGCCCGGGCGGCTGTTCGAGCTGCGCGAGCCCCCGGCCCGCGACTTCGCCGATCAGGCCGGGGCGGTGGCCGGTGCCTGCCACGCCATGGCCGTGCGGTTCCACCAGGGCGGGAAGCTCATCACGTTCGGTACCGGCGGGTCGAGTACGGACGCGCAGCACGTCGCCGTCGAGTTCGTCCATCCGGTGATCGTCGGCAAGCGGGCGCTCCCGGCCATCTCGCTCACCACCGACGCGGCGACCGTGACCGGGGTGGCCGCGCGCGAGGGCATCGCCTCGATCTTCTCGCACCAGATCCGGTTCCTGGCCCAGCCGTCGGACATCGCGCTCGGCATCTGCGCCGACGGGGACTGCCCGAGCGTGCTGGCCGGGCTGCGGGCGGCCAAGGCGGCCGGCCTGCTCACCATCGCGCTGGCCGGCGGCGACGGCGGCGCGATCGCGGTCAGCCCGGACGTGGATCACGTGATCCTGGCCCGGTCCGCCGACCCGCGGATCGTCAAGGAGATCCAGGTCACCACGTATCACGTGCTGTGGGAACTGGTGCACGTGTTCTTCGAGCAGCCGGGGGTGCTGGCGCCGGGGGTGGTCGCATGACCGCGCCGGTCCCGCGAAGCTGCGAGGAAGATTCGTGCGTCACGTGCTCGGACACGGCGGTGCCGGTCACGATCGTGCGCCTGCTCGCGGACGGGCTGGCCGTGGCGGACACCGGCCAGGGCGAGGAGGAGATCAGCGTCGCGCTGGTGCGAGCCGGGGCCGGCGACACGGTGCTGGTGCACGCCAAGGAAGCCATCGCGGTCGTCGCGAGCCAGACGCCGAGCGGACCGGGAACCGAAGGCGGGCAGGTGCCCCGCGGGGAAGCGGGAGACGCCGGGAGATGACCGGGATGGCGCGGGGTCAGCCGGGGGCGGGATCGATGGAGTCGCTGTACCCGTTCCTGTACTCCGGCACCTCTGACCTGCCCGCGGTCCTGGAACAGGTGCGCCGGTCCACGGCGGCCAAGGCCGAGGAGATCATCGAGCTGCGCCG
>JASIJN010000003.1 GCA_030050125.1 Streptosporangiaceae bacterium
GGCCGTCGCGGGCGGTCGTGGTACTGCGAGACCGCGGCTGGCTATCTGAGCAGTCTGAACGGTGACCTGACCCGGGTCGTGCCGGGGTGGATGAAGGAGCACGCCCGGCGCTGTGGGGTCTGCACCAAGCGGGGCCAGCTCAACCCGGGGTCGGAGGTGGTCCTCGGGCTGCTGCCGGCGGCCAGGCACGCGCCCGACGAGCGTCAGCGGCTGCTCTGGCTCCTGTCCGAGCGGTCCGCGGAAGCGGAGGCCTACCGCGCCGAGGTCATTGAGGGGCTGGGGCCGTTCGGCCCCGACGGCTACCCAGGGCGAACTGGTCCGCGGACAGTCCGGCGGCGAGGCAGGTACGCAGTCGCCGCGGCCGCGGCCGCGCTGGCCGTGGTGCTGCTCGGCGCCGGGGCGGTTCTCGTCGATGAGCATTTCAATGCCCAGGGCGGATTGCCGCCGGCGGCCGGAACGCACAGCACATCGCGCGCGGCCCCGCAGCCGGGGAAGACCGATGTGTCCGCCAACACTCCGTCACCGGGCAAGCACTCGCCGTCCCCGAGTCCCAGCGGCTCGCCCTCGCCGCAGCAAGGCAACCCCTTGCCCTCGTCGCCCGCGTCGCAGCCGACCGCACCGCGGCCCGCGCCCTCCCACTCCTCGTCCCCTCCGCCGCGGGCGTCACCGTCACCGCAGCCGACCACGCCGGCGCCGACCCCGGCGCCGACCCCCACGCCGACCCCGACTCCGACCCCGACGCCGGACCCGGCCCCGGACCCGACACCGACCGCGTCGGCGACGCTGACCACGCCGAGCACGTCGCCGCAGCTGCGTCAGGAACGCCATCCGAGACTCAGTACATTGAACGTCCAAGGCGCCGCCCTATCGGGATCGCCTCAGTCGGCCGATCCGCGCGTGTGAACCTACAGGTCAGGCTGGTGACGTGGCCGCTCTGCTAGAGCTCGACAACTTGAGCCGTCGGTTCGGCAACGTGGCGGCACTTGATCATCTGAGCTTCAGCGTCCCGGCGGGACAGGTGGTCGGGTTCCTGGGCCCGAACGGCGCCGGCAAGACCACCACCATGCGGGCCATCTTCGGCTTGACCGACCTCGACGCAGGCTCGGTGCGATGGGACGGTGCCCCGGTCGGGTCCGCCGAACGGCGCCGTTTCGGCTACATGCCGGAGGAACGGGGCCTGTATCCGAACATGCTGGTGGCCGAGCAGGTGCAGTACATCGGCCGGCTGCATGGGATGGACGTGTCCGCTGCCGCCTCCGCCACCACCCGGTGGCTCGAGCGCCTTGCGGTGGGGGACCGGGCCACGAGCAAGGTCGGGGCGCTGTCGCACGGCAACCAGCAGCGGGTGCAATTGGCGGCCGCGCTCGTTCACGACCCTGAGGCGCTGGTGCTCGACGAGCCCTTGGCCGGCCTGGACCCGGCCGGCATAGAGGCCATCGGCGAGGTCTTGCTGGAGCGGGCGCACTCAGGGTGCTGCGTGCTGTTCTCCAGCCACCAGCTCGACCTGGTCGAGGACCTGTGTGAGTCGGTGGCCATCATCGACCACGGCCGGCTGGTGGCGAGCGGGACCGTCGACGAGCTGGCGGCCGGCGGGGCCCGGCGGCTGGCGGTCCGGGTGGAGGGAGACCGTCAAGGAGCGTGGGCGCGTGCCATCCCGGGTGTCGCGGTGTCGGAGGTGGACGGCGGTGAGGTCAGGCTCGTGCTGGACGACGCCGCCGACAGCGACGTGGTGCTGGACGCGGCACGGTCATCCGGCCGCGTCACGACGTTCGTCTTCGAACGCCGCCGCCTTTCCGAGGTCTTCCGGGAGGCGGTGGGTCGATGAAGGCTCTCTTCCTCATTATCGTCGTCGCCGTAGCGGCCCTCGTGCGGCTCGGCTTGCGCCGCCGGAGACGGGGCCGGTCGCCGGCTGGCGCTGCCGTGGCGCGGCTGCGGGGCTGGGAACTCTTCGGCGACACGGGCCTGGTGGCTGGACGGGAGATCCGTGAACGGGTGCGGGCCCGGGTATTTCAGGTAGTGACGGTCATCCTGTTCGGAGTGGTGGCGGCCGCCGTGCTCATCCCCGCCCTGCACGCCAAGGCGAGCACCAGTCAGCGGGTAGGCGTGGTGGCCAGTTCAGCGCCGCTCGGGACCGACCTGCACGACCTGGCCAGGAGCGTGGGGCTGTCCGTGGAGCTCGTTAGCGAGCCTGACCTGTCGCGGGCGCGTGCGGCCCTCAGCGCCGGCCGGCTCGACATGGTGGTGGATGGCACGGGAAAGATCCTGGTGAAGGACCCCATCTCGGCTTCCGATACCTCCGCGGGCGCCCGGTACGTGCGGGCGGTGTCGGCGGCTTTCGGTGCTCAGAACGCCTTTGCCCGAGCAGGCTTGACCCCGCGGCAGGCGGCCACGGTCGCCAGAGCTGAGCCCTTGCCGGTCGAGAGCCTCCAGCCCGGCGCGAAGCCCCGCACGAACGTGGAGGCGACGGCGCTGCTCGGCGTGATCCTCATCTTCGTCGTGCTCACCCAGTACCTCACGTGGACGCTCATGGGGGTGATGGAAGAGAAATCGAGCCGGGTGGTGGAGGTCCTGCTCGCCACCGTGCGGCCGATCCAGCTGCTGGCCGGCAAGGTCATCGGGATCGGCGCCGTCGCCCTTGCCCAGGCGGTCGCCCTTGTCGCTTTCGCGCTGGTTCTGGGCGAGGCGGTCGGGTCGAGCGTGGTGCACGGCGCCGCCCCCCTCGTGGTGGCGGCCACGCTGGTCTGGCTGGTTCTCGGGTACGCCTTCTACAGCTGGGTGTACGCCGCCGCCGGCTCGCTGGCCGAGCGTCAGGACCAGGTTCAGAGCCTGGCCTTGCCGCTGAGCGCGCCCCTCATCTTCGGTTACATCGTCGCCCTCATCGGTGTCAGCTCAGGCAGCCCGTCGCTGCTGGTGAAGGTGCTCGCCTACCTGCCCCCCACGGCGCCATTCGCCATGCCAGCCCTGGTCGGGCTCGGCCAGGCAACCTGGTGGCAGTTCCTGCTGTCCGTCGCGGTGACCGTGGCGTGCACATTCCTCGTGGCGTTCGCGGCGGCGAAGGTATACCGGACCGCGGTTCTGCAAACCGGCAGACGAGTGCGGTTGCGCGAACTGCTCCCGGGCCTGACGAAATAGTCGCGGCACCTGTCAGCTGCCCGGGTAGGTCCCGA
Organism: Streptosporangiaceae bacterium; assembly: GCA_030050125.1. The sequence goes on from JASIJN010000003.1 coordinate 3,168, forward strand.
AGCTCCAGCTGACCGACCACGGGTCTACGACGGTGAAGGTACGGTTGCCGTAGTCGGTGTCCTGGATCTCCCGGGTAATCTCCAGGTCGGCCGCCTTGACCCGCTGGTAGAGGCCATCGGGGTCCGGGGTGACAACGTAGAGCCAGTTCGGCGCCGGGCGGTCCCATGTGCGGATGATGATGCCGCCGCTGCCGTGCGGCCAGCGCAGCTCGATCTCGGCATAGCTGCCGCGCTCATCGCCCGGGATCAGGGCGGTCGGCTCGAAGCCGAAGATCGCGACCAGGAAGTTGATCGCTGCCTGC
>JASIJN010000176.1 GCA_030050125.1 Streptosporangiaceae bacterium
CGCGCCCAGCTGCTGGTGCGCCCGCGGCACCGGCGCGATCTGGCCGCCAGCCTGAGCCGGCTGCTCGCGACCGCGCGGCAGGCCCAGTTCGGCGCCCGCCTGCCGGTGCCGGTCTGCCGCGACCAGGTCAGGGATTGCCAGGACGAGCTGGAGGAAGTCATCGCCCGCCTGCGGGCCGCCGGGCCCGTGCCGGCGCGCGGGGTGGCCAAGGTTTGCATCCTGCTGGCGGACGCGAGCGGCCCGCTCTACCGCCGCTCCTCCCCCGGCGACCTGTGGGCCAGGGTGCGCGAGGCCGCCGACGCCCTGACGGCGGCCTGATCCCTACCGCAGGCCGGGGCGCTTGCGCAGCGCGGTCTGCAGCAGCCGGTCGATGAGCGTCGGGAACGGCAGGCCGGTCGCCTCCCACATCTTCTGGAAGTACGAGGCCGGGGACAGGCCCGGGATCGTGTTGATCTCGTTGATCAGGATCTGCCCGTCCGGGGTGTAGAAGAAATCCACCCGGGCCAGGCCCTCGCAGGACACCGCGTCGAAGGCCTCGGCGGCCATGCGGCGGATCTCCTGCTGGTGCTCTTGCGGGATCGGTGCCGGGATCGCCATCCCGCTCGCGTCATCCAGGTACTTCGCCTCGAAGTCCCAGAACTCCTCGCCGCCGTTGATCAGCAGCTGACCGGGCAGGCTGGTGTCGGGCGGCGACCCGTCCAGCCCCTCGAGCACCGAGCACTCGATCTCCCTGCCCTCGATCGCGGCCTCCACGATCACCTTCGGGTCGTAGGCCCGCGCCCCCTCGATGGCCTGGTACAGCTCGGTCAGGTCCGAGGCCTTGGCGGTGCCGATGCTGGATCCGCCGCGCGCGGGCTTGACGAACAGGGGCCAGCCCAGCTCGGCGATCGCGTCGGCCACCCGCTTGCGCTCCGGGTCGGCCAGGGCGCCACCGGTCTCCTCCGGGGGCCAGTCCCGCTCGCGCACCACCACGTAGGGCCCGACCGGCAGCCCCTTGGCCTGAAAGATGATCTTCATGTACTCCTTGTCCATGCTGACCGCGCTGGCCAGCACGCCGGCCCCGACATACCGGACCCCGGCCATTTCCAGCAGGCCCTGGATGGTGCCGTCCTCGCCGTACGGGCCGTGCAGCACTGGCAGCACCACGTCCACCTCGCCGAGCAGGTGCGGTATCTGGCCCGGCGGGACGGTGCTGAGGGCACGACCCGCCTCCCCGGCGGTATGGGCCCAGGGAATCACCTGAGTACCCGGCTCGGCGACCGCCTCGACCGACGGCAGCTGGCCCTGGCTGGCCGTGAGCTTGGCCGGCTCGTCCGCGGCCAGCACCCAGCGGCCCTCCCGGGTGATGCCGACGGGAATGACCACGTACTTGTCGCGGTCGATCGACCCGAGCATGTTGCCCCCGCCCATGCAGGACACGGAGTGTTCGGGACCCCTGCCGCCGAAGACCACCGCGACCCGGATCTTGCCTTGCTCGCTCACACTGCTCCTTTCTCGTTGCTCGCTGCCCCCGGCGGGCACGCCTGCGCCGCCCGCCGCGCGGGCGAGCGTTCAAACGCCGTAGCGTTCGGGCTTCGCGGATCGGCTGGCCAGCAGCAGCGCCGCCTTGCCGACCTCGAGGTCATCATGCATCACGGCCACCATGACCTCGGTTATCGGCATCTCCACCCCCTGCCGGCGGGCCAGCTCGAGCACGGACTGGGACGACTTCACGCCCTCGGCCGTCTGCCGGGTGCTCGCGACCACCTCGGCCATGGCCATGCCCCGGCCCAGCTTCTCGCCGAAGGTGCGGTTGCGCGAGAGGGGGGAGCTGCACGTCGCCACCAGGTCGCCCATGCCGGCCAGTCCGGCGAACGTGTGCTGGTCGGCGCCGAGCGCCGCGCCGAGCCGGGCGGTCTCGGCCAGCCCGCGGGTGATCAGGGTGGCCCGGGTGTTGTCGCCGAGCCCCATCCCGACCGCCATCCCGACCGCCAGCGCGATCACGTTCTTCACCGCGCCGCCCAGCTCGCAGCCGATCACGTCCGGGTTGGTGTAGGGGCGGAAATACCCCGCGTGACAGGCCCGCTGCAACCGCTCGGCGTTGTACATATCGGTGCAGGCGACCACGGTCGCGGCGTACTCGCGCCGGGCGATCTCGCGGGCCAGGTTGGGACCGGAGACCACCGCGATCCGTTCCGTGGGAGCCCCGGCCACCTGGCCGATCACCTCGCTCATCCGGCAGCAGCTGCCGACCTCGATCCCCTTCATCAGGCTGATCAGCAGCGCACCGGGCGGCAGCAGCGGGGTCCAGGCGGCCAGGTTCTCCCGCAGCGACTGGGCCGGCACGGCCAGCACCACCAGTTCCGCGCCGTCCAGCGCCTCGGCCGGGTCCGCGGTCGCCCTCAGCGCGGGCGGCAGCGTGATCCCCGGCAGGTAGCCGGGGTTCTCGTGGCTGGCGTTGATCACCATGGCCACCTCGGGCCGGCGGGCCCACAACACTGCGGAGGTGCCCGCGTCCCAGAGCACCTGGGCGAACGTGGTACCCCAGGAGCCGGCCCCCATGACGGCGGCCTTCACGTCGGGCTGGCCTCCGTGCTCGGGTCGACGGCGCGGGCCTCGTCGTCCGGGTCCAGGCCGACGGCCTGCTGGTCCCGTTCGCGCGCCTCCTGCCGAGCCTTGCGGCGGGCGATCGCCGGGTGATACGGCTCCGCCGGCGCAGGCTCGCCCCTGATGCCGGCCAGCAGCCCGGTGATGTCGTTCATGATCGCTTCGGTGGCCTCGCGGAGGACCTGCGAGGTCAGCGGCTGACCCTGGAACTTGGACAGGTCCACCGGCGGCCCGGCGCTGATCTGCACCAGGGTGCGGGGGAGCAGGTGCGGGTGGAAGCTGCCGTAGGGAAGGATCTTCTGGGGTCCCCACTGCGCGACCGGAATCACCGGCACGCCGGTGGCCAGCGCGGCCCGGGCCACGCCGGTCTTGGCCACCATCGGCCACAGGTCAGGGTCGCGGGTCGCGGTCGCCTCCGGGTAGAAGATCACGCAGGCTCCGTCGCTCAGGCCCAGCTCGACGTCCTTGAGCACCAGGGCCGCGTCGGCCTGGCCGCGGTGGACCGGCAGCTGGCCGGTGCCGCGCATGATGGTCCCGAGCACCTTCATCTCGAACAGCGACGACTTGGCCAGGAACACGGGGTAGCGGCCCGCCTTGTGGGTGAACAGGCACAGCGGCAGCGGGTCCGCGTACGACAGGTGGTTGACGGCCAGGATCAGCCCGCTGTCGGCCGGTGACTGCCTGATGTACTCCTGGCCGTGCCACTCGTGCTTGGTCAGGGCGTAGACCAGCGGCGGCACGACGATCTTGGTTAGCCTCCGCCAGGCGGATGAGTAGCTGCCGTCCGCGCGTTTGCTCATAGGGGCAGCCTCCCGGTCGGGGCGCTGGTCACGCTCGTAGCGCTGGTAGAAGTCAGTGTCGCCGTTACCGCGACGCCGTGTCGAGGCAGGATCAGGTGCATGCCGCTCGTAACCTCGCTCAGCTGGTCCATGGTGATCCCCGTCAAGGTACTTGCCCTGGCGAAGTCCCGGCTTACCGGACTGGCCGGCCCGCACCGGGCTGAGCTCGCCCTGGCCATGGCGGCGGACACGGTCGCCGCCGCCGCCGCGTGCGCCGTCGTCGACTCGGTGATCGTGGTGACCGACGATGCCGCCGCAGCGGCCGAGCTGTCCGGGCTCGGGGCGCTGGTGCTGCCCGACCAGCCCCGAGACGGTCTCAACCCGGCCCTCGCCTTCGGCGCCGCGTACTCCGACGAGCACTGGCCGGGGCGCGGCCGGGCCGGGATGGCGGCCGACCTGCCCGCGCTCGGCACCGCCGAGCTGGGCCTGGCGCTCACCCGGGCCGCCGAGGTCGAGCAGGCCTTCGTGCCCGACGCCGCGGGGACCGGCACCACGCTGTACACGGCCGGGCCGCATGCGGCG
>JASIJN010000177.1 GCA_030050125.1 Streptosporangiaceae bacterium
TGCCCGGTCGGGAGCACGCCCGCGGCCGCCGCGAGCAGCGTGCTCTTGCCCGAGCCGTTGGCCCCCTCGACCGCCACCACCTCGCCCGCGGCGGCGGACACCAGCACCCCGCGGGCGACGAGCACCTTCCTGGCGGCCATCAGCCGGTCGGCCCGCAACACCAGGACCGGTGCCACGTCGTCGCGGTCGTCGGCCACGCCCCCATTATGGGGACAGAGCCGGGCGCCACGGGACAGACAGCGAACCACCCACGGCGCGCCGGTTGAACGCCGTGGGTGGCTCGCTGGCCGCTACGGAGCGATGCCGGTAGCGGCCGGACAGGGCAGGCATCGCCCGGATCGCCTGCAACGCGGTGATAACAGCGATGTGACCTGAACGCCCTATATCAGCGCCGTTCCGTATGAAAGACGATTTTCACACCAGTACGGATTGCCGACAAGAGGTCACAAAACAGCAAACGACCTCACCGGCCGGGGCGGCGGGCCGGGCCACGGCCGCGGTCGGGCTCGTCGTCCAGGCGCAGCGTGAGCGATATCCGCTTGCGGGCGCTGTCGACGCCGAGCACCTTGACCCGCACCACGTCGCCGGGCCGGGCCACCTCACGCGGATCGGAGACGAACCTCCGCGACATCGCGGAGACGTGCACCAGCCCGTCCTGGTGCACGCCGACGTCGACGAAGGCGCCGAACGCGGCGACGTTGGTGACGACCCCCTCGAGGACCATCCCGGGCACCAGGTCCTCCAGCGTCTGCACCCCCTCGGCGAACGCCGCCGTGGTGAAGGCCGGGCGCGGGTCGCGGCCCGGCTTCTCCAGCTCGGCGAGGATGTCGCTGACCGTCGGCAGCCCGAAGCGGTCGTCGGTGAACTGCTCCGGCCGCAGCGAGCGCAGCACCTCGGCGTTCCCGATCAGCTCGGGCATGCCGATCCCGGCCGCGGCCAGTATCCGCCGGACCACCGGGTAGGACTCCGGGTGCACGCTCGAGGCGTCCAGCGGGTTGTCGCCGCCGTTGATGCGCAGGAAGCCCGCGCACTGCTCGAACGCCTTCGGGCCGAGCCGCGGGACCTTGGTCAGCGCCTGGCGGGTCCGGAACGGCCCGGCGGAGTCCCGGCTGGCCACGATCGAGCCTGCCAGTCCCTCGCTGATGCCGGACACCCGCGCCAGCAACGGGACCGACGCGGTGTTCACGTCCACGCCCACGGCGTTCACGCAGTCCTCGACCACGGCGTCGAGCGAGCGGGACAGCTTCGCCTCGGACAGGTCGTGCTGGTACTGACCGACCCCGATGGACTTCGGGTCGATCTTGACCAGCTCGGCCAGCGGGTCCTGCAGCCGGCGGGCTATGGACACCGCGCCCCGCAGCGACACGTCCATGCCGGGCAGCTCCCTGGAGGCGTACTCGGAGGCCGAGTAGACCGAGGCCCCGGCCTCGGAGACCACGATCTTGGTGAGGTTCAGCTCCGGGTGCCGCCGGATCAGGTCGGCGGCCAGCCGGTCGGTCTCCCGGGAGGCGGTGCCGTTGCCGATGGCGATCAGCTCGACCCCGTGGGCGGCGGCGAGCCGGGCGAGCGCGGCGATCGAGGACTCCCAGCCGGCCCCTCGCCCGCCGCCCGCGGCGCGCGGCCCGCCCCTCGGCTCGTGCGGGTAGATGGTCTCGGTCGCGACCGGCTTGCCCGTCGCGTCGACGACCGCGACCTTCACCCCGGTCCGGAAGCCGGGATCGAGGCCCATCGTCGCCCGGGCCCCGGCCGGCGCGGCCAGCAGCAGGTCGCGGAGGTTGGCGGCGAACACGCCGACCGCGTCCTGCTCGGCGGCCTGCCACAGCCGCATCCTCAGGTCCACGCCCAGGTGCGGCTGGATGCGGGTCCGCCAGGCCCAGCGGACCGTGTCGGCGAGCCAGCGCCCGGCCGGGGTGAGGCGGGCCGCCGGGGTGAGGCGGGCGGCCGGACCGGCGATGCCGAACCGCTCGGCGATGAGCGTCTCGTAGTCATTGAACGCGCCGGCGCTCCCCGGCTCCGCCTGGCCCGGGTCCAGTTCCAGATCGAGGACCTCCTCCTTCTCCCCGCGCATCATGGCCAGGATCCGGTGCGATCGCAGCCGGGTGAACGGCTCGGCGAACTCGAAGTAGTCGGCGAACTTGGCTCCGGCCTCCTGCCGGCCGTCCCGGACCCGGGACACGAGCCGTCCGCGCGCCCACATCCGCTCTCTCAGCACGCCGACCAGGTCGGCGTCCTCGGCGAAGCGCTCGGCCAAGATGGCCCGCGCGCCGTCCAGGGCGGCGGCGGCGTCGGGCACCCCCTGGTCCGGTGCCAGGTACGCGGCCGCCGCCTGCTGCGGGTCGCCGGCCTGGCCGGCGAGCAGGGCGTCGGCCAGCGGCTCGAGGCCCGCCTCCCGCGCGATCTGGGCCTTCGTACGGCGCTTCGGCTTGTAGGGGAGGTAGATGTCCTCCAGCCGCGCCTTGGAGTCGGCCGCCGTGATCTGGGCCTCGAGCGCCTCGTCCAGCTTGCCCTGGGAGCGGACCGACTCCAGGATCACGGCCCGCCGCTCCTCGAGCTCGCGCAGGTATCGGAGCCGTTCCTGCAGCGTCCGCAGCTGCGCGTCGTCCAGGGCACCGGTCGCCTCCTTGCGGTACCGGGCCACGAACGGCACCGTCGCCCCGCCGTCGAGCAACTCGACGGCGGCCGACACCTGCCCCTCGCGCACGCCGAGTTCTTCGGCGATCTTCCGGTTGATGGGCCGGGCCGGCGCTGTCACCACTGCATCCGCCTTCTCGAGGGGCCTGGTCGCCCGGTAAAGGCTACTTGCAGATCTACGGGCGCGACGCCTGCGCCGACCCGCATCACGCCTGCCCGGCCGCATCGTGGGAAGGCTAATCACCAGGGCTCGATGAGCCGCCGTCCGCCAACGCCGCCCGTAGGGGAGCAACCATGACAGAACAGGCGCCGAGCATCGACTTCGCCAACCTGCCCGCGCCAGAAGAGGGCTTCCTGGTGACGATGTTCATCACCGTCCGCAAGGTCGCGCGGTCCCGCGACTTCTACTCGCGCGTCCTGGGCGGCAAGGTCGTGCTAGAGGAGAACCCGTGCATGGTCAAGCTGTCCAACTCGTGGATCATCATGAACCCCGGCGGCCCGCCCACCCCCGACAAGCCGGGCATCTCGGTGGTCGACTACCAGCCGGGCGACACCACCTCGATCTTCCTGAACCTGCGGGTCGCCGACATCCAGGCCTGCTACGAGGACTGGAAGGCCAAGGGGGCCGAGTTCGTGACGCCGCCGATCGACCGCGGAGCAGAGATCCGCTGCTACATGCGGGACCCGGACGGGTACCTCATCGAGGTCGGCCAGGCCACCGGAGTGCTGCACGGCCAGCTGGCCGCCAAGCGCCCCGAGGATCTCCCGGGCTGAGCCGCCTCAGCCGTGAAGCCGGCGACCGATGTGAACTCAGGTTGCCGGGAGTTACATTGTTTACGGATTCCGCGCTGACGCGGGACCGGACCGAAGGAGCGTGCGTGGAGGAGGCGGTCGTCCTGCTGGACGAGCAGGGCAGACAATGCGGCACGCTGAGCAAGTCCGCCGTACATCATCGTGAGACGCCGCTGCACCTGGCGTTTTCCTGTTATGTGTTCAATGACCGCGGCGAGCTGCTGCTGACCAGGCGAGCCCTGGCCAAGCTGACCTGGCCGGGGACGTGGACCAATAGCTGCTGCGGGCATCCGCTGCCTGGTGAGGGCATCTACGCCAGCATCGCACGCCGACTGCGAGCCGAGCTCGGCGTGGGGGCAGTGCGCACGGATCTGGTGCTGCCGGCCTTCCGGTACCGCGCGAGCATGGACAACGGCATCGTGGAGAACGAGATGTGCCCGGTGTTCCGGGCCGTCACCGACGATACGCCCGAGCCGGCCGCCGACGAGGTGATGGAGGTGCGGTGGGTGCCCTGGGACCGATTCGCGTCGGACGTCATGCAGGGCCGGTTTGCGGTCTCTCCTTGGTGTGCGTCACAGGCGGGCGAGTTGCTGAGGCTGGGGCCCGATCCGCTGGCCTGGCCCGCCGCTCCGGCGGATGAGCTTCCTCCCGCGGCACGCCCGTAAGCAGGGCTGAGCCGCACCAGGCGTACGGCACCGGGCTGTCACGCCGGGCGGCGCAGTTCCCGGACGATCGCGCCGGGAAGTCCGTCGAATGCGATCCGGGCGATCTTGTCCTCTGCCTGAGACGGCGATTCCCGCCAGCGGAGCGGACGGGTGCGAGCCCAGCCGAGGCGATGCCAGGACGAAACCATATGTCATCCTGACTAGTCGTTCTTGACAGCTCATGGTATAATTTGTACGTTTTTGGTTCTTTATAAATTATTTGCAAAACGTTTGATAAGCGTTCACTCAAGCATTACCATTCGGCAAGACAGCGGGGTTGAGTCGGCATGCGTACAAGGTCACTGGAATTAACAGAAACAGGCCCTGGGATCCCGGTGTTCCTGGGCAGGCCCGGCGTTATCTTGCTCAATTCGAATCCTTTCGCCGAGGGCATCGCGAATCTTGGCGCCCAGATGATTGCCTCCAGCCTTTTAGACGAGGAATATAACGTCTGCTTCGGCTTCGCCGATACCGGCGCCACGCTGACAGCAGCGGACGACGGCGTCGATTATCAGGTTGTGGCGGTCTCGGTACCATTCGAGGATACATATCATCACATCCCGCGCATGCTAAGGGACATTGACGTCCCGCCGTGGGCGGAACTGCGCGATGAAGACTCACCTATCGTGGTGGCCGGCGGCCTGGCGCTGATAAATCCCATGCCCCTCGCACCCTTCTTCGACGCCATGGTCATCGGCGAGGGACGCACAGCGATCACAGAGATAGCCGACATCGTGGCGGCCGGGCGGGCAAAAGGCCTCAGCAGAAGCGAGATCGTCTCCAGGCTCGCCTCAGTTTCATATACTTTCGTTCCCTCGCTGTACAGGTTCGAATACGACGATAATGGATCAGTCGCCTCCCTCAGACGTGATCCAGGGGCACCGGAAAGCATATTTCCAGGAAGGCCCCTTGATATGGAGCGTCATCCTATCCATTCAATATGGACCACAAGGCGAGCCTGCTACAAGTACCCGGACTACTACAGCATCATGGTGGCGATGGGCTGCCATCTCAAATGCCCCTTCTGCGTCGTTGGCAATGTCCAGGGCCAAGACGGCGGAAGGGCCGCGACGACAACGATCGAGACGATAGTCAATCTGGCGACCGAACGCCGGGACAAGTACGGCACGAACCTCATCAAGCTGTTCTTCGCCTCATCTTTCTCGTCCCAGGCGGATATTGATCCTCTGTCTTTGCGTAACCTGCTCGGCGAGATGCTCCGGCATGACTTCGAATGCCGCGTCGGCTCGCTCAACATCAAGCAGGCTGACGATGACCTTCTGCGGCTGGTGCGCGACGCGGGCCAGGAACGAGTTACGTTCGCGCCGGAGACGGGACAGAGCTTGCGGCAGTCGATTGGCAAGCCCTACAGCCGTGATGACAAGCTGATTTACGTGGCGCAGCGCGCAGGTCAGCTCGGGCTCGGCCTGGATATTTACACGATGGTCGGGGTTCCGGGCGAGGAGCCGCATCACGTCCGAGAACTGGCGCAGCTTATCGCGGAAGTGCGTGCTGCGCTTGATCCTGGGCAGTCGCTGGAGATCTCGCTCAATCCCGCCTTCTCAAAGGCTCAGACGCCCTACGAGAGACGGGCTGCGATCCGGCCCGAGGAGGCGCGCGCGCGATTCGCATACCTGCGCAAGCAGTTGCCGACCGAGGACGGCATCGTCTGGGTCACGGTCCTCGACGACGCGATGACGTACTATCAGCCGATCCTGGCGCTTGGCGGTCCCGAACTGGCGGTTGTGCTCGATCGTCTGTCGCATGAGTTCAGCCCGGACGAGGACGCCTGGCGCGTGGCCGTGGCAGGCGAGATTCCAGGCGGAGACCGGCGGTATTTCCGCGACAGGGGGCCTGGCGAGGTGCTCCCCTGGCAGCACATACAGTACAACTCTCACTCCAAGCTCACCCTCCGCCTGGACGCTCACCGGGCCCGGGCGGCGCGGGTCTCGGTCCCGGATGACGTCAATGCCTGAGACGGAATGGGCTCAGCGCCTGCTCGGCACGCCGGATCCTCCGGCAGCCGCGCACCACATGCCCATGCGCGTCATAGACGGAATCGCGGCCGAGACCGTGCAGCGCCGGCTCTGGTGCGTGGTCGCGTCCTCCCTGTCGGCCACGGCCCGCGACGCACTGCTCGGACTGCTGCGCAGCCACGGGCGAGACGTGGTACTGCTCACCGCGGAACCAGCGGGCCCCGGCGAGTACCGGACGGTCGCCGAGGCATGCGAGGACAGAGGCATGACGCCGGCCGATGCGGTCATACTCTGTACAGATCCCGCGCAGGATAGATCAAGGTTTTCATCGCACGGTGCACGCGTCCTTACCCTTGGCCCCCACCGGCCGACGCGAGGCACCGTCGCCGTTGCCGACCTGGACGCTCTGCGCGACTTTCTGGCGGCACGGGCCACCTACAGAGCGGCGAGCACCTACCACGAGATATGAGACGATGACCGGCAGGCTTGAACAAGAACTTCGTGATGCGGGTGGCTGGCTAGGCGCGTCGTGCCTGCCATGGCTGCCAGGCAGGGGCTTCGTCCTGGCCGCGCAACCGACAGCCGACTCGGGCATCGTCCTCAGCGGCATCGGCGGCAAGGTCGAGCCGGGCGAGACCTTCGAGCAGGCCGTCCGGCGCGAGTACACAGAGGAGACCGGAACCCCGTTCGGGCAGCTTGTTCCGGTTCCCGACGGGGTCTATCTCGGCGAGCCGCAGGAGGCGTCGCCGCCCCGGGTGCCGGACCGCGCGGCAGCCCTCATCTCGCGGCGTCCCGCGGAGCACCCCGCTAACGGTGTCCTGTGGATCGCGATGTTCCTCTGCGTGGTTGATGCCGAGCCCCGGCCGGTGGAGAAGATCCCGTACTTCGCGATCATCAGCCCTGATGCACTCCCGTCCGCCGGCGGGCTGACACATCTGGTCGCTACGGCCTCATGGCTGCCAGCGGCTCCGCCCCACGACGCGAAAAGGCTGGCGAGCGCCTCCAACACGGCCGCAGCCATACTCCCTCGCCGCGATCTGCTTTTTAGCTGGGCCGACCGATGTTCGCGTTCATCTGCTGAAGCAAGCACCGAGGGGTAACCACGTCGTGCCTCCCGTGCTCGCCAAAATCGCTGGCGCTCGGGCGCCTCAGCTTACGCATGAAGAGGTTTGACACCGGTGACAGGGCCTGTCCGCCTGGAGCGCTTCTCGTCTATAGCAGCGTTGCCGAGAAGTCTATGGGATCATGTCGCCAGCCGGTATTCTGCTTACGGCTCATATGGCTGGCTTCTTGCCGCGGAAAAGATGCCGGGCGCATTAAGGACAGCATATTATCTGGCCCTGAACGAAAACGATGAATCGGTCGGCGCGTTTGCTGCCTACCTCGTCGACAAAAGGGTCAGCCGCAGCTACCACCCGGCGTGGGCGGTGTGCGGCTGCGAGCCACCGGGTTCCGACAGCCTGTTTCCGGCAATATTGCTAGGGGGTCGCGGCGGATATACGAGCGAATTGATGATCGGACCAGAAGCCGACGTGAAAGAGCGCGACTTCTGGGAGCTGTTCTCCGGGGAAATCGAGTCGCTCATGAGCGAATGGGGAGCCCGCAGCGTCTGGCTCCTGTACGCTGGACCCGGTACCGCGTCCCTCGCATCCGAGGCTATAGGCGGGCAAATATACGAACTCTCTCCCGTAAGCGTCATCCCGGTGCGGGCGGGCGACGGCGACGACTGGCTGATGACGCTGAGGTCACATCGTCGTCAAAGGATACGGCGAGAGATGCGAGAATTCGACGCCGCAGATTACCGGGTGGAGATCTCGCCACTTACAGCGAGCGATGCCACGGCATTCGGTGAGCTACTGGCTAATCTCCTTGAGAAGTACCGGGGGACCGCCTCGAGCACCGCGATGACATCATACGTGGGCTTGCAGGCAGCCGCGATGGCAGATTTCTCGATCGCCTTCCGCTGCTACTCGGGTACTGAGCTGACTGGTTTCTCGTACGGATTCGCCTGGAATAGCTGTCTCTACATGAGAGCGTGCGGGTTCGCTTATAAGAAGCTGCGAAACGCCGCTGAATATTTTAACCTCGTTTACTACTACCCGTTGCGCGAGGCCTGCGTCCGCGGACTTGATCAGATCGAGGTCGGTCCAGGCAGCTACGAGGCAAAGCTGCTCAGGGGTGCCCGCCTCGAGCCGAGATATGCCGTCGGGCGCCACTGCGGGCCGGCGGACGTCTGGACCGAGATGAATAGGCGGTATATGGCTTCCGTCCGCGCTGATCAGCACGGCATATCAGCGCAATGACCAGGATTGACGCCGGCCAGGCCCGCCCTCGTTACCTGAATGCTTTCCTTTACGACCACTTTCCGGCCATGCGGCAGCCCGGGTACCGGCTGCTCTGGTACGGCCAGACGGGCTCTGCTCTGGGCGACGCGGCTTTGCCCGTCGCGATCGCCGCGGCCGGGCTCACGCTGCACGGCTCGGCCAGTGTCATCGGCCTGACTATCGCCGCGTCGCGCGGAACGCAGGCGGTATTCTCCCTGATTGGCGGCTCGTGGGCTGACCGGCGTGACCGGCGGTTGTCGATGCTGACCACAGACCTGATTCGCGCGGCAGTACAGGCCGGCACCGGCCTGGCCTTGGTGCTGGGCGCGGCCTCCGTCTGGATGCTGCCGGTGAGCGCCGCAATCTGCGGATGCGCCGCGGCCTTCTTCCGGGCCTCCGCGATAGGCCTCACGCCCAAGGTCGTGCCCCGGGATATCCTGCGCTCAGCGAACGGCCTCATGTCGCTGTCCCGGCGCGGGGCGGTCGCCGTGGGGCCCCTGGCCGCTGCCGGGGCCATAGCCCTGGCCGGCCCTGGCGGCGCGTATCTTGTTGACGCCGCGAGCTTCGCCCTGAGCGCGTTGTGCATTGCCCGCATATCAGGCGCTACCCGCGCCCGCCCCGGCGGCCCGCGCCCGAGCATGTGGAGTGACATCGTATCTGGCGGCCGTATCGTGCTGACCATAAGGTGGCTCCTGGCCAGCGAGGTGGTATTCGCAACCGCCAATCTTACCGTGGGCGCCTTCTACGTGGCCGGGCCCCTTGTCGCCTGGCAGCGGTTTGGAGGCGCCACCGGATGGGCCATTATCCTGACCGGATGGGGCTTGGGCGGAGTGGCGGGCGGACTGGCGTCTTTGAAATACCACCCGAGAAATCCTGTGAGAGCCATATGGCTGCTGAGCGTGCCGAGCGCCATCCAGTTGCTTGCCCTCGCCTGGATGGCCAATGTCTACCTGATAGCCGTCGTCGCGGCGATCGGGATGGCTACTACGATCGCGGCTAACACGCTGTTCCTCACGGCGCTGCAAAAGGGATTGGACAGCGATGTCCTTGGACGTGTAACTTCCTACGACTGGCTCGTCTCCCTCGGCGGGATGTGTGCTGGATTGCTGCTGGTCGCACCGTTGTCGCACGCGCTTGGTGTTGCGGGGTCCCTGACGCTGCTAGCCGCGGGAGTTATCACCGTGACCGTGGCGCTGGTCTGCCTGCAGGCTGTTATAAAGGTGCCCTCAGATACTAGCCCGCCCGCAAAGGGAGAGCAGTGACGTGACCAAGGCCGAAGGCTCGGGGGTCCTTCTTATTAATTCCTACAAGCAGGATCCGGTGCCGCTTCTGGAGTCCGAAAAGGACCTTCAGCTCACGGTTCTCACGGAACCGGGATACCGCAGCCTCTACTCGCCGGGCACAAGGGTCCTGTTGACACCCGACCTCAATGACTTCAAGGCCATGCGCCAGGCCGTCATGGCGCTGATGCGCCATGGCCCGATTGACCATATCGTTGCCCCGTCTGAACGCAGTGTCCTTGTCAGCGGATACCTTCGCTCGCTATTCGGCATACACGGCATGCCCTTCGAGGTCGCCAATCGCTTCTGCAACAAGCTCATGATGAAGAACGCCCTGGCCGCTTCCGGCCTGCCGCACGCTCCCTTTACCCCCCTCTATCACTTCTCCGCTATCGGGGATGCCGTCCGCAAGCTCGGCTGGCCGTTGATCGTCAAGCCCGCTTTCGGTGCCGGAGGCGAGCACACGGTCGTGCTCAGGACGGCGCATGACTACGAGCGCGGCGCCCGTAACAATGAATACTGCTGGTACGACGATTGCGCGACGGCGCTGGTCGCCGAGAGATACATCGATCTTCAGGCCGAATATCACTGTGACGGGGTAGTGGCTGACGGGGAATCCGTATTCGCGTCCGTATCAAGATATTTTGATCCGCTTCTCGGCCGCGACGAGGCATTGACAGGCTCTTATATCCTTCCGGAGAGCAGTCCGCGGCGAGAGGAAATAGTCCGCCTTCATGCCGAGACTGTGACGGCGCTCGGGATGCGCGATGGCGTCACGCACCTGGAGGTCCTGGAAACGGCCGACGGCCTGCTCGTCGGTGAGATCGCCTGCCGCCTCGGCGGTGTGGGCATCCCGCACGCGGTCGAGCTCCAGTACGGAGTCGACATGTGGCGCGCATTTATCGATATCTCACTGTCCAGGGGGGCGGAAGTCGAGCCGAAGTGCACGCCCGGGATCGTGGTCCAGCTGATGCTGCCGGCCAAGCCCGGCGTCATCAAGCGCTTGAGCAGTGCCGCGACGCTTGGATCATTGCCCGGGGTCACCGAGGTCGAGATGAGCCTGGCCGTCGGGAGCCGCGTGCCGCGGTCCCTGCACAGCTCCTACGTCACGGGCCTGGCCTACGCCCGCGTTCCTGACGAGGAGTCGGCGCGGTCGCTTCGGTCCGCCGTCCAGGACGCCTACGTGGTCGAGTCCGATCCGATCTGAGTGACTCCGCCTCGATCTGGAGTGCCACGTTCCGTGGCCAGTGCCGCTGCTAGAACAAGCTGTCAGGCTGGCCGAAATGCACCCGGGCCAGCTCGGCGGCCGTGGTCAGGTACTGGGCGGAGATGTGGCCCTGGTACATGGCGACGTCGCGGTAATAGCGTTGCAGCCGCTGGCCGCGCTTGGCCGCCGACGAGCTGGCCGCCGCGAAGATCACGTGTACCGCCTGCACGGCCAGCCGGCCCGCCTGCTGCACCATCGCGTAGAGGCGCACGTCCGCCTCGCGGGTGAACGGCTCGCCCGTCTGGGCCCAGCGCCGGCTGAGCTCGGTGTACTGGTCGGCGACGTTCATGATGATGCCCTCCGCCGCGTCGGTGAGGGCGAGGGCGTGCCCGTACGGCCGCTGGTGGTCGGGGTGGGTGTAGCGAGGGACCTGCGGCGGGAAGTAGGTCATCTTCGTGGTGATGATGTGCTCGTACTCGGCCAGCGCGGCCCGGGCCGCGCCGATGACCGGGATCACCAGCCCGGCGTGATAGACCGCGTAGATGCGGCCGCAGTACAGCGGATTGCCATGCCACGCCATGCCCGGAGCGGGCTCGGTCATCCGGGTCCAGTTGCTGACCGAGGTGCACCGGTTGGGGACGAACACGCCGTCCGCGCGCACGCCGTTGGACCCGCTGGAGTTCATCCCGAGCGTGACGCCGTCGCCCCAGTCGTCCAGCACCGTGACCTGATCGCGCGGGATCACCACCACGATGTTCAGCGGCTGGTCCTGGCCGTCCCGGGCCGGGACCAGCGCGTTGCCCATGAAGTGGGTGGCATGGGCGATGCCGGAGCAGTAATCCCACGTGCCGCTGACCAGGTAACCGCCGTCGGCGGGCTCGGCCGTGCCCATGGGCGCCGCCCGGGCCGGGCACCGGAACTCCCCGGCGGGCCCGAAGATGTCCCGCTGGCCGTCCTGGGGAAAGTAGGCCCCGACGACCAGGGCGTGGTGGGTGCCGAGGGTCAGGCCCCATCCGGTGCCGGGATCGCCCGCGCACACCGCGAGCATCGCCTTCCAGAACGTCGGCATGTCGAACTCGTAGCCGCCGAACCGCCGGGGCTGGAGCATCCGGTAGAACCCGGCCTTAACGAACTCGCGGTCCAGCGCGGCGGTGTGATGCCCGAGCTTCTCGGCCTCGTCCTGCTGGTCGCGGACGAGCGGGATCAGCGCCTGCGCCCGCGCGACGATTTCCTGAGGCGCCAGGCCCGGCTCCGGGGCGGGAACCTCGATGACCCGCGCGGTCGCGCCGTCTGGCATGGCCACCCCTCACTCGGACGAGAGCATCACTCTCCGAGACTGGTGGGCCGTTTCGCTGCGCACAAGCCCGGTTACCGTCAGGCGGACGTCTCGCCGCGATGGCGCACCGGCCGCGCTACTCGTGCCCGAGGACCGGATGCGGCCTGTAGGGCGCTTCAAGCCTCGCCACGTCGTCCTCGCTCAGCACTACCCCGGTCGCCGCGACGGCCTCGTCCAGGTGGGAGACGCTGGTTGCGCCGACTATCGGCGCGCTCACCGCGGGCTTTCCCATCAGCCACGCGAGCGCGATCTGGGCGGGCGTCAGGCCGCGCTCGGCGGCGATGGCGGCGACCACGTCGACGACGTCAAAGTCGGCGTCGTCGTACATTTCCTCGGCCAGGGGATCGCTGCGCCCCCGGACGGTCCGGCGCACCCCGCCGCGATCCCGTGATCCCGCGAGAAACCCCCGCGCCAGCGGGCTGTAGGGGATGACTCCCACGCCCTGGTCGAGGCAGAGCGGTATCATCTCGCGTTCTTCCTCCCGGTACACCAGGTTGTAATGGTTCTGCATCGAGATGAACCGGGTCCAGGCACCGTTCTGCGCAGCGTGCTGGGCCTTGGCAAACTGCCACGCGAACATGCTGGAAGCCCCGATATAGCGCGCCTTGCCGGCCTGCACGACCTCGCTGAGCACCGCCATGGTCTCCTCGATGGGCGTCCCGTAATCCCAGCGGTGGATCTGGTACAGGTCAAGGTAATCGGTGCCAAGCCGACGCAGCGAGGCTTCGATCGCGCTCAGCACGTGCTTGCGAGACAGGCCGCGGTCGTTGGGCCCGGTGCCCATGGGGAAGAAGACCTTACTGGCAAGCACATAGTCGTCACGGCACGCGAATAGCTTGCTCAGAAGCCGGCCTGTGATCTCCTCGGTCGCGCCGTCCGAGTACATGTCCGCGGTGTCGAAGAACGTGATCCCGGACTCGACGGCGCGGCGCACGATCGGCTCGGCCGCGTCCTCGCGCACATGCCACTCCCGCGTCAGGCCATCGCCGTAGCTCATCATGCCCAGGCAGATACGCGAGATCTGCAGCCCCGAAGAGCCCAGCCGCTGATAGTGCATGCCACCTCCCGCCGCGATGCGCGGCACGATCGCCGCGAACGCTAGCGTCGAGGATCGGCGGGCTGAGGCGAAGTAGGCAATCCAGGCTTCGAGGCAAATTTTCCTTCGAATCAACGGAGCGGAGCGGAGCGGGCCTTAAAACGCGGATCCGCTCGCAGGAGCAGGAAGACGGCTGCCGGGGGCGGGCCCGGCACCGGGCACGAGGAGAATTCCCGTTATTTCCAATCATTTTAATTGACAATCTGCCGGCCGCAAGCTTGGCTGGAAACATGCCCGAGTCCGCCAGCGCCTCGGCCGAGCCCGCCGGGCGGATTCGGTCGCTGTCGTTCCTGTCGCCTGGCAACTTCCCCGACGACCACCCGGAGGAAGGCCTCGAGGACACCCTCGGCCTGTTCGAACTCGGCGAGCGGCTCGGCTTCGACGGCGCCTGGATCAGGCAGCGCCACCTCGAGCACGGGGTGTCGTCCGCCGCGGTGTTCCTGGCCGCCGCGTCCCAGCGCACCCGCCGCATCGAGCTGGGAACGGCGGTGATCCCCATCGGCTACGAGAGCCCGTTCCGGCTCGGGGAGGACCTGTCAACGGCCGACGTGCTGTCTCGCGGCCGCCTTCAGGTCGGTCTGAGCGCCGGGACGCCACCGCACGCCGAGCTCATGGCCGGCCTCGTGTTCGACGGCGACTGGCGGGCCTACGACTTCTCTCACCGGCGCATCGCGAGGCTGATCGACGGCCTGCGCGGCGATTTCATCGGCGGCCCCGACACGGTCATACGATCGCCGGGGAACGTGCAGCGGCCCCGGCTGCAGCCGCACGCCGAGGGTCTCGTCGACAGGCTGTGGTACGGCGCCGCCAGCCGGGGTTCGGTGCACTGGGCCGCGCAGGCCGGGCTGAACCTGCTGTCGGGGAACATCGTGTTCGGCGAGGGCGCGACGGACTTTGCCGCCGCCCAGCTCGCCTACGTCCACGAATATCTTGAACGCACAGCCTCGGGCCGGCCTGGGCGGATAGCGCTGGGCCGGGTCGTCGTGCCGTTCGACGGCGCCGACGCCGGAACCCGCAGGCGATACCTGGCCTACGAGGCCAGCCGGCACGAGCGCACCCTCGCCCCGCAGGGCGAGCGGGGCGTGCTCTTCGCGCCCGACCTGGTCGGGCCGTCGGACCAGATCGTCGAGCGGCTGCGCGCCGACGTAGCCGTGCAGCAGGTGTCCGAGCTGCGGATCGAGCTCCCCTACGAGTTCAGCCGCGACGACTACGTGCAGATCCTGCACGACGTCGTCCGCAACGTGGGGCCGCAGCTGGGCTGGCGGCCCGCGGTCACCAAGACGCCGGCGGCCTGAACCTCGGTGATGCGGGGGGCCGTGCCCTCGGAGCCGGTCGTGCCGCCTGGCCGGCCAGGCCGGCCAGGCGTATACCGGGAACATGAGCACGACCCCCATAGCCGACTATGCGCTCCTTTCGGATCGGCACAGCGCGGCGCTGGTGAGCCGGGACGGGTCGATCGACTGGTTGTGCTTCCCCCGCTTCGATAGCCCGTCGATCTTCGGTCGCCTCCTCGGTGGCGAAGCTGGCCACTGGTCGATCCGGGCCACGAGCGCCACGCAGGTGACTCGCCGATACCTGGACCGCACCATGGTGCTGGAGACCACCTTCCGCACGCCGACGGGCACGGTCGCCATCACCGACGCCCTGGCCATGGGCGAGGGCAACCGGGGGCATGAACTCGGCAAGGGTGCACCGCATCTTCTGCTCCGGCGTGCGACATGCCTTGCAGGGGAAGTCGAGTTGTCCCTGGAGTACGTGCCGCGCCCCGAGTACGGACTGGTCCATCCCCTGCTCGACGCCGTCGATGGCGGAATGGCCGCGTTCGGGGGCGCCGATGTGCTGGTCCTCTCTTCCCCTGTGAGCTTGACCGTCGACCGGTCGGCGGTCTCAGGGCAATTCCAGCTCCGCCGCGGCGAGAGCGCGGGCTTCGCCCTCCACCACGCCAAGCGGGCCCAGACGGGCACAGCCAGGGTCTGGAGCCAATCCGAGATAGCCGCACGATTCGAAGACACCGTGTCGGCGTGGGAGTCGTGGTCGGAGCTTCACCAGGCCTACGTGGGTCCGTGGCGAGACCTGGTGCACCACAGCGGACGGGTGCTCCAGGCACTTTCCTTCGCGCCCACCGGCGCGATCTGTGCGGCGGCGACCACTTCGCTGCCCGAGGCAGTGGGCGGCGCCCGAAACTGGGACTACCGCTACGCCTGGGTCCGGGACGCTTCCTTCACCATCGAAGCGCTGTGGGTGGCCGCCTGCCCCGACGAGGCCAACGAGTTCTTCGACTACATGACCACCTCCGCGGCCGGCACGCTCGACCGGGGCGGCGACCTGCAGATCATGTTTGGCATCGGCGGCGAACGGGACCTCACCGAGCGGGAGCTGCCGCACCTCGAGGGCTGGCGACGCTCTGCCCCGGTGCGCGTCGGCAACGGTGCCTGGAGCCAGCGGCAGCTTGACGTGTACGGCGAGCTGCTCAACGCCGTTTACCGCCTGTCCGACCACCTGTTCGACAACGCCACCCGACGGGTTGGGCCGATGGCCGCCCCTGACAAGTGGGGCGCGCCCCCTGATCTGGCACCGGTGACACGGCGGTTCCTCATCCAGCTGGCCGACACCGCCGCGCTGCGCTGGCAAGAAAAAGACCAGGGGATCTGGGAGGTTCGCAGCGAACCTCGGGACTTCCTGTACTCCAAGCTGATGTGCTGGGTTGCCCTGGACCGGGCGGTGGGCCTGGCGGACCGTCTCGGCGCCTCCGACCGAGTCGAGGCGTGGAAGCAGACCCAGGACCAGATCCGTGAAGCGATCCTGACCAGAGGCTGGAGCGACCGGGTCAACGCCTTCACCCAATCGTTCGGCTCCGACGAGCTTGATGCCTCCAGCCTGATGCTGCCCTTGGTGGGGTTGCTTCCCGCCGACGACCCTAGAGTGCTGGCCACGATCAAGGCGACGGAAGAACACCTCACCGACGATCGCGGCCTGGTGTACCGCTACCGGAGCCACGACGGGATCGAGGGCGAAGAAGGCACGTTCCTTCTGTGCACCTTCTGGCTGGCTCAAGCCCTGGCCCGAGCCGGACAGCCGGCTCGGGCCCGCGCCGTCTTCGACCGGGCCGCCGCCTTCGTCAACGACGTCGGCCTGCTCGCTGAGGAGGTCGATCCCGGCAGCGGAGAGCTCCTGGGCAACTTCCCCCAGGCCTTTAGCCACATCGGGCTCGTCAACGCGGCCTGGGCCATCTCTGAGATCGAACTTCGACAGACGCCGCCGGTTGAAGGTGCCCCCGGCACGTCGGGTTCGCCGGATCGAACTCCGGCTTGATGCCGGCCGCCGCCAGCTCGCCGGCGATCGGCTTCCGACAACGGAAATCTTCTCGGCGGCCACCCGCGCGTCATGTCTGTCCTGGAAAATAGCGACCGGGACGGGCTCACCGGCCCCCTGGGGTGCCTGCCGCAGAGCCCGGGTGACGACCAGGGTCTCCTGCGGGACGAGCCGGCCGGGCGCCCGGGAGGAGGAACCCCATGTCCAGCGCCGTCGGTGCCCAGCCGCCACTGCATCAAGACCCGGAGCCGGCGTCGGCGAAGGATCAGCAGAAGGCCGGCGCGCTGGGCCTGACGTCGGCGACCGGTCTGGTCATCGGCACGATCGTCGGGGCCGGCGTGTTCACGATGCCGGCCGTGCTGGCAGGCGCGGGCACCGTCTCGCTCGCCGTGCTCGCGGTGATCGCCGTGGGCGCGATGGTGCTGGCTGTCTTGTTCGGCCAGCTGACCAGGCGGATCCCGAACTCCGACGGCGGGCTCTACGCCTACGCCCGGCACGAGTTCGGCGACTTCGCCGGCTACCTGACCGGCTGGTGCTACTGGATCCAGGCCTGGGCGGGCAACGCGGCCATCGTCTCGTCCTGGGTGTTCTACGTCGACGCCCTGTTCGGCATCGCGCCGTCGGGCCTCGGGAACTGGGGGATCGCGCTGATCGGGCTGTGGATCCCGGCGGCGGTGAACCTGGCCGGGCTCAGGCAGACGGCCTGGCTCCAGAACATCACCGTGGTGCTGAAGTACCTCCCGCTGCTGTTCGTGGGCGTGGTGGGCTGGTTCTTTGTCACCAAGGCCAATTTCGGCGCGTTCAACGCATCCGGCGGCAGCCTGTACTCAGCGATCGGGATCGCCGCCGGAGTGGCGCTGTTCTCGTTCATCGGCGTGGAAACGGCGGCCATCACCGCCAAGCGGGTCAAGGACCCGCGCCGGAACGTCGGCCGCGCCTCGCTGCTCGGTACCGGCGCCAGTGCCATCGTCTACCTGGCGGTGTCGGCCGCGGTCATGGGCCTGGTGGCCCACCACGCGCTGGTCAACAACGGAGCGCCATTCGTCAACGCCTTCCAGGCGATCTTCCCCCACGGCGCCTGGGCCGGGAAGCTGGTCGCCGCGCTGGCCGCGACCTCCGGGTTCGGGGCGCTCGTCGGCTGGACCCTGGTCACCGCCGAGGTGTCGCGGGCACCAGCCAACGACGGCCTGTTCCCGGGGCCGTTCGCCTGGGCCGACCGCAGGGACACGGCCTGGTTCGGCGTCGTGGTCGCGGCGGCGCTGCCGTCGCTGCTGATGCTGTGGCGCTACACCACCAGTTCCGGGCTGACGGTGTTCACCTACCTGGTCAACCTGACCGTGGTCACCGTGGCCATCCCGTACCTGTTCTCGGCCTGCGCCCAGCTCACCTACCTGGTGTCCCGCCGCCGGCCGCTGCAGGGATGGCTACTGGCGCGGGACCTGTCGGTCGCCGTGGCCGCGGCGCTGTTCTCGCTGTGGGTCACGTTCGCCGCCGGGTACTCGGCGGTGTACCAGGCTATGGTCGTGGTGCTAGCCGGAATAATCTTCTACGCCTTCATCAGGGCCCACCGTGAACGCCTCGGCCAGGTCCCGGCGCCGACGGGTCTCGCGGGCGCGGCGGCCGACGGCGAGAACCTGGAGGGACGGTCATGACGTTCAGCGTGCAATCAGAGGTGGGCCAGCTGCGGCAGGCCATCGTTCACCGGCCGGGCCTGGAGCTGTCCCGGCTCAGCCCGCGGAACATCGCAGAGCTGCTGTTCGACGACGTGCTGTGGGCGAAGAAGGCCAAGGAAGAACACGACGTGTTCGCCGAGACGCTCCGTGACCAGGGCGTGCGGGTGCACTACTTCGGGGAGTTGCTGGCCGAGACGCTGGAGCTGCCCGAAGGCAGGGCGTTCGTGCTGGACCGGGTGTGCACACCCGAGATCCTGGGCCCGGCGCTGGTCGGCCCCCTGCGCGAGCTGTTCGATGACCTTGACGGGTCACGGCTGGCCGAATACCTGGTCGGCGGGGTGCTCAAGGCTGACCTGCGGCCGCTGCGGGCCAAGAGCCTGAAATGGGACATGCTGCGGGCCGATGACTTCCTGCTTCCCCCGCTTCCCAACCACCTGTTCACCAGGGACAACTCCTGCTGGGTTTACGGCGGGGTCTCGGCGAACCCGATGGCCAAGCCCGCCCGGCAGCGGGAGAGCCTGCACATCCGCGCCGTGTACCGTTACCACCCGATGTTCGCCGACGCCGATTTCGTCACCTACTACGGCGACGACGATGCCAATCACCTGCCGGCCAGCGTGGAGGGCGGCGACGTGCACGTCCTGGGCCACGGCACGGTCCTGATCGGCATGGGTGAGCGGACCACGCCGATGGCGGCGGAAATCCTGTCCCGCGCCCTGTTCGCCAGCGGCCAGGCTCACACCGTGATCGCCATCGAGCTGCCCAAGTCGCACGCGATGATGCACCTCGACACGGTGATGACGATGATCGACCGCACGACCTTCGTGCTCTACCCCTACATCGACCGGCACCCGCGATCGTGGACCATCACCCCCGGCGCTCACGCGGGAGACCTGGAGGTCACGCACAACCGCAGCCTGTGGGACGCCCTCGCGGCGGCGATCGGCGTGGACGCGGTCACCGTGCTGATCACCGACGAGGACATCCGGGCCGCCGAACGCGAGCAGTGGGACGACGGGAACAACTACCTGGCTGTCGCGCCCGGCGTGATCCTGGGTTACGACCGCAACGTCGCCACCAACACCATGCTGCGCAAGCACGGCATCGAGGTGATCGACGTGCCCGGCAGCGAACTCGGCCGCGGCCGGGGCGGTCCTCGTTGCATGACCTGCCCGATAGAGCGCGATCCGGCCTAGCAACGCGAGGAGTACCTGATGGACCTGCACGGGCGCAGCCTGCTGAAGGAAACCGACCTCAACGCCGAAGAGTTCATTTTCCTTGTGGATCAGGCGCGGCAGTTGCGGGCGGACAAGCGCCAGGGCGTGATCGGGCGGCGACTGGCGGACCGCAACATCGCCCTGATCTTCGAGAAGACCTCCACGCGGACCCGGTCCGCGTTCGAGGTGGCTGCCCATGACGAGGGCGGGCATGTCACCTACCTCGGCCCCGGGGAATCCCAGCTGGGCCACAAGGAGTCGGTGAAGGACACCGCCCGCGTGCTCGGCCGCATGTTCGACGGCATCGAGTACCGCGGCTTCGCCCAGGAGTCCATCGACGTCCTCGGCGAGTACGCCGGGGTGCCGGTCTGGAACGGGCTCACCGACACCTGGCACCCGACCCAGATGCTGGCCGACATCTTGACCATGAGCGACCATTCCAGCAAGCCACTGGCCGAGGTGTCCTTCTGCTACCTGGGGGACGGCCGGAACAACACCGCGAACTCGCTGCTGGTGACCGGGGCCAAGCTCGGCATGGACGCCCGCATCTGCGCCCCGGCGGCGCTCGAGCCGTCGGCGGAGGTGCGCGGCATCGCGGCGGGGCTGGCCGCCGGATCAGGCGCCAGGCTCCTGGTGACCGAGGACGTCAACACCGGCGTGGCCGGAGTGGACTTCGTCTATACCGACGTGTGGCTGTCTCTGGGCGAACCGGAGGATCAGTGGGACACCCGGATCGACCAGCTTCTCCCCTATCAGGTCAACGCCGGCGTCATGAAGGCCACCGGTAACCCAGGCGCGAAGTTCATGCACTGCCTGCCCGCCCTGCACAACCGCGACACCGAAATAGGCGAGCATCTCTACGACAAGCGCGGGCTCGACGCCCTCGAAGTCACCGACGAGGTGTTCGAATCGCCGGCTTCGGTGGTATTCGACCAGGCAGAGAACCGGATGCCCACGATCAAGGCCCTCATGGTGGCCACGCTCGGCCCGCGGTCGTGAGGGCTGGCGCGGCGATGCGCGTCGTGGTGGCCCTGGGCGGAAACGCCCTCCTCGAGCGGGACGAACGGCCGGACGCGGTGATCCAGCGGCGGCATGTCCGGCAGGCCGCCGCTGCGCTCGCGCCGCTGGCCGCCGATCATCAGCTCGTGTTGTGCCACGGCAACGGGCCGCAGGTGGGGATGCTCGCGCTGGAGAGCCAGGTGGATACCAGCCTCAGCAGGCCGTATCCGCTCGACGTGCTCGTGGCCCAGACCCAGGGCATGATCGGGTACTGGATGGTTCAGGAGCTTCGCAATGCCGGCGTCACCGCGCGGGCGGTGTGCGTCCTTAGCCAGACGGTCGTCGACCCGTCCGACCCCGCCTTCGGCAACCCCACCAAGTTCATCGGGGCCAGCTACGACAAGGACGAGGCGCAGGCGCTCGCCGCGCGCCTGGGATGGACCATCGCGGCCGACGGGCCCCGCTGGCGGCGCGTGGTGGCCTCGCCCGAGCCCCTGGGGCTGGTGGAGATCGAGACCGTGCGCTCCCTGGCCGACGCCGGCGTGCTCGTGGTCTGCGGCGGAGGGGGCGGCGTGCCGGTAACCCAGTCGGAAGGCGGCGAGCTGACCGGCGTGGAAGCCGTCGTCGACAAGGACCTGACCGCGGCCAAGCTGGCGATCGCGCTCAAAGCCGATCGCCTGCTCGTGCTCACCGACGTGCCGGCGATCGTCCGCGGTTACGGCACGCCGGATGCCCGGCCGATCGAGGCCATCGACACCGACGCGCTGTCGGCCATGACGTTCCCGGCCGGGTCGATGGGCCCCAAGGTCGAAGCGTGCCTCCGCTTCGTCAGGGCGTCCGGCCAGCCGGCCGCGATCGGCGCGCTGCCCGATGCCTCGGACATCCTGGCCGGCCGGGCCGGCACCACCATCAGTGCCGCGCGGCCCTCGGCGGATCGCTGATCCAGCGCAGGCCCTCGCGGTCGGCCGGGATCTCCTGGATCCCGCTCCTCATCGCCTTTCGCCGGAGAAGATCTCCAGGAAGAACAGGAACACGTTCACCACGTCGAGGAAGATCGACGCGGCCAGCAACGGCGCTGAGGCGACGTCGGTGTTGGTGCGCAGCCGTTGGAAGTCGAACATGGTGAACCCGGCGAAGATGACCAGGCCCAGCAGCGAGTAGACCAGTTCGGCGCCGGGGATGTGCACGAAGATCAGCACGATGCCCACCACGATCAGGGCCAGCAGCGCCCAGAAGCTCACCCGGGCCAGGGCGGTCAGGTCGCGCCGGGTGGCGTAACCCGCGGCGCCGAACCCGGCGATGAACAGCGCGGTGGCCCCGCCGGCTTCCCACAGCGCACGTGGATCCATGCTGCCGTAGTAGGCAACGGTCGGCGCCACGGCCAGCCCCATGAGCACGCCGAACAGGGCGAGCAGCACGACGCTCGCCTGCGCGGACCGCCGAGCGGCGAAGCGCATGCCGATGAGGCAGGCGAAGGCGGCGATGAACGCGACGATGCCCACGCCGCCGGTCAGGTTGTGGCCCGCCCAGGCCCCGAGCGCGAACAAGCCGGCGGTAGCGGCGACATACGCCATGGTCTGCCCGAACAGCGCGTGCGCCTCGGCGCGCTCCGCCGTTCCCATCTGCCGGTAGGCAAGGCTCTGAGTCATGTGCTGCTCTTTCTTGCGTCAGCGGCCGTTGTCTGCGCCGTGCGGCCCGTACCGCTATCCACAATCCCGTCCAAAAGCGGTGGCCGCACCCGGGGAACACCCTGGCCTATGCCCTGGTCCGCAGGCAAGGGTAAGCGGCGTGTTGCCTGCCCGCACCGGCTAGGCGGTCTCCCGGGTCACCGCGCGGGCGCGAGCTGACGTCCCAGGATTTGGCTGAGCGCGCTGGTTAGATCCGCGCGGGGGTCAGCGGCCATGGTGGCATGCCGCCAACCGATGAACCGGTCGGGGCGCACCAGGATGGCGCCGTTGCTGGTGATGCCGCGGTGGCGCAGCCAGGTGCAGCGCGGGTCGAAGAGGTCGCCGTCGAGATGCCCGATCCGGACAGCGTCCAGTGGCAGGCCGGTCTCCCCAGCCAGCTTGCGCGCGGCCTGGCACCATGGCGCGCCGTTTTCTCCGGCGATCAGCAGGAAGCGTCCGGGCGCCACGAGGTCCTTGATGGGACGGCGCACGCCGTCCTCGTCGTCGATCCAGGCGTGCGGCAGCGGGGCTCCTGGCCGGGTGCCTGGCTGGTACACCCTAATGTCGTCCGCCGTTGGCGGGGGCGCGCTGCCATCGGGCACGACCGCGGCGGAGGCGTAGCAGTAGCCGTACTCGACGTTCAGCTCGCTGAACTCCATCGACTGGGCCCGCATGGCGCGCAGAGCCGCCGACCGGTGGCCGGCGTCCTCTGGGCGACCGCTCCACATCCGGCGCAGGGATGCCATGTTCTGCTCTGCGGTGTTGCCCGGGTCCACGCCGAGCGCCGCGGCGACCTCGAAGTGGTTCAGGGCGTTCTCCAGGGAGCGCTGGGCGTTGCGGTCATCTGCCGGGCGCCGCTCGTCCTGGTAGGTGGCCAGCAGGGCCGGCGACGCGTGACCGCCCAGGACCAGCGCCAGCTTCCAGCACAGGTTCTGCGCGTCGTGGATCGCGCTGGTCAGTCCCAGCCCGCCGGTGGGCGGGTGCCGGTGCGCGGCGTCGCCGAGCAGGAACACCCGGCCGGCCCGGAACGCCGATGCCATGACGGCATCGACCGACCACCGGGTGATCTTGTGAATCTTCATAGGGACGTCCGGCAGGCCGAGCGCACGCCGGGCGTCGGCCTCGACCTGAGCGTCGGACTGGGCGCGGGGGTCGTCCGCTGGATAGTTGAGGTGGATCACCCACTCTTCGGAGCGTGGCCCCCACTGCTCGGGTCCCATCGGGACCAGTACGACCAGGGTTCCGGCCTGTGGCGAGAAGATCCACCGGATCAGCACGTCGGGGTCTGGCGCCCACGGCGACAGGTCTGCCGAAACGTGCAGGGTGGCGGTCTGCGTCACCACGCCGAGGCCTTCGTATGTCACGCCGACGAGGCCGGCCACGATCCGCCCGCCGTCGGCCCCAGCCAGGTACTGGCTGGCCACGACGTAGGAGCGCCGGGAGGCGTTGTCACGGATCGTCGCGCGGACGCCGTCGTCGTCTTGCTCCAGGCTGATGAGCTCGTGGCCGAACCGGATCGCCCCGGGCGACAGTTCCTCGGCCCGGTCCTTGAGCAGCGGCTCGAGCCGGATCTGCGGCAGGTTCAGCTGCCGCCACGGGCTGGCCGCGAGCCAGTTCTCATCGGCGCCGCCGGCTCCCCAGCACTCCAGGCGCGCCAGGCGCCGGCCGTAGTCGGGGCCCGGCCCGGTGAGGCCCGCGTAGTATGCCGTCGCCGTCATGCTGGCGGCCGGGGTGCTGCGCCGCTCGATCTCGGCCGCGACGCCGGCGTCCTCCAGGACCTCCATCGCCCGCTGGTTCAGGACGTGTGCCTTGGGCAGGTCGGAGGTCTGCGGGCGGGCGCTGACCAGCAGGTGCCGGACGCCCAGGCGGGCGAGCAGCATCGAGGCGGTGAGCCCGGCCCCGCCGCCGCCGACGATCAGCACTGGGACTTCCTCATCGGCATTTGCTGGTGGGTGCATGGCTGGCTCTCCTTCGTCAGCGGGTCAGGGCCACGGCCAGGTAGCCAGCCGTGACGGCGACGGCGGCCAGTGCCGGTGCCGTTGTGGCGAGGCTGTCCCCGGCCCTGCGGTGGGCGATCAGGGCCGCGAGCAGCAGGATCGCCATCCCGCACGCGGCGGCCACGCCAAGCGGGCGCACCTGCAGGCCAGCCAGCACCCCGATGGCGGCGGCCAGCTCGGGCACGCTGATCAGCCGGTACCGGTGCCACGGGATCCCGAAGTGTGCTGCCGACTCCCGGACCGCCGGGGCGCCTGCCAGCTTGGCGACCGCCGGGCCTAGGCAGGCCAGCGCGAGGAGCAGGGACAGTGCTGGGAACATTGGCGGACTCCAGGGTTCAGCGGCCGGCCGGGCCGGCCGGGTGGGGACGGGACACAGGGGGGGCATCCGGATGCTGCAAGCTGGCTCGCGGCCGGATCGGCCATGGCACCTGCGGCAGCTTGCGGCCGGCGGCGACGGCGGCGATCACGCGGTCGGGCCGGACGAGGACGGACAGGCCGGGATCGGCGATGAGCGCGCGGATCGGGCCGACCGGGTCGCCGGCGGTGAGGCAGACGTCGGTCCAGCGTGCCTTGCCGACACCACCCGCGGCTGCCTCGCGGAGCGGTCCGGGGTCCTCCGGCACGGATCTGGCTCGGATGCGCAGCAGCGCGAGCCCGTAGCGCTCGCAGAAGCCCGCCAGCGCCTGGTCAGGCTCGCGGCTGGTCAGCACGGCGGTCTGGCCGGCCAGCACGGCGTCAAACCGGACGAGGCCAAGGCACTTAACGCGGACCAGCGGGTCGGGGATCAGGGTGCCCGCCCGCACAACGCTCCTGCGCGGCCGCCCGGCGCGGCACTGCAGCGCCCC
>JASIJN010000178.1 GCA_030050125.1 Streptosporangiaceae bacterium
GTCGCGGAGGTGGCCGCCGCGCACGTCACCGGGCGGCCGGTGCTGATCGGCACGCTCGACATCGCCGAGTCGGAACGGATCGGGCGCAGGCTCGCCGCGGCCGGGCTGCCGCACGTCGTGCTCAACGCCAAGAACGACGCGGACGAGGCCGCGATCGTGGCCGAGGCCGGCGCCCGCGGCACGATCACTGTGTCGACCCAGATGGCCGGGCGCGGCACCGACATCCGGCTGGGCGGCCGCGACGGCGACCGCGACCAGATCGCCGCGCTCGGCGGCCTGTACGTGATCGGCACCGGGCGGCACGCCAGCAGCCGGCTCGACGACCAGCTGCGCGGCCGGTCCGGCCGGCAGGGCGATCCCGGCCGGTCGGTCTTCTTCGTCAGCATGGAGGACGACCTGATCACGAGCTTCGCCCCGGACGCCGATCACTTCGACCTGCAGGACGTGGCGCCCGACGGCCGGCTCCGCGACGCCCGGGCGAACGCGGTGGTGACCCATGCGCAGCGGGTCGCCGACGGCGCCAACCTGGAGATCCACCGGAACACCTTCCGCTACAACAAGCTCATCGAGGAGCAGCGGCAGGTGGTGCTGACCCACCGGGACCGGCTGCTGCGCGGCGACGCGGCCCTCGTGGCGCTGGGCGCCCGCCGCCCGGACCGCTTCGAGGAGCTGGCCGACGCCGTCGACGAGGCGGTCCTCGTCGGCGCCGCCCGCGCCATCGTCCTGTACCACCTGGACCGCGGCTGGGCCGACCACCTGGCCGCCCTGGCCGAGATCCGCGAGGGCATCCACCTGCGCGCGCTGGGCCAGGGCCCGAACCCGTTCGTGATGTCGCTCGACCCGCTGGCCGAGTTTCACGCCGAGGCGATCAAGCTCTTCGCCAGCCTGCTCGACCAGGTC
This sequence comes from Streptosporangiaceae bacterium, assembly GCA_030050125.1. The sequence continues at coordinate 901 of JASIJN010000178.1, forward strand.
GAGGAGCGGTCCGCCGAGACCTTCGCCTCCGCGCCGATCGGTGCCGGCGGGGTCGACCTCGACGCGGCCGGGCTGCGGCGTCCGTCGGCCACCTGGACCTACCTGGTGCGCGACAACCCGGTCGACACCAGCCTCGGCGGGGCCCTGGGCCGGTTCGCCCGTCGCATCTACCATCGGTGACGGCCGTCGCCGCCGGGCATGCCACGACCTTTCCCGAACGCGACGCCTCGGGGCGCCCTGGTTGCGGCGCCGGCTGCCGGAGCCTGACGGCGGGGCCGGCCGTCCCGGCCGGCCCCGCTCACCGGGAAACCGGGCGTAACCTGGTCAGGGCCGGCGGTCGATGACCGGCAACACCAGACGGCTCGGGTGGCCGGGTCCGTGCCAGACCCGGTTCACCGCGACGCGGACGTCCCGCTCGCCGTCCTCGGCGATGCTGGCCCCGGTGTTGGTGTTCCGGTCGAAGCGGGGGAAGTTGCTGCTGGACACCTCGAGCCGGATCCGGTGCCCCGGCAGGAACACGTTGGACGTCACCGACAGGTCGACGGTGACCTCGTAGACCTGGTCCGGGGTGAGCAGCCGGGGCTCGGCGAGCGAGTTCCGGTAGCGGGCGCGCAGGATCCCGTCGGTCAGGAAGATGGCCCGCCCGTCCGGGAACACGTCGACCAGCTTGCCGGTGAAGTCGGTGTCCGGGGCCGACGAGCAGACGAACAGCGTCAGCGACACATGGCCGGTGACCTCCACCGGGTGGTCCAGCACCGGGGTGGTGTAGCACAGCACGTCCTCACGGGACTCCGCGCGCCGCTGGTCGACCGGCCCGGCCGCGTTCGCCGTGGACGGGGCCATCAACCGGCCGCCGAGCGTGGGAACGGGGCGCAGCGGGTCGTACAGATAGGTGTCGGCCCGCTCGTCGTCCGGCACTTCCCGGCGCAACTCCCCGTCCCCGTCGGCGGTGTTCGCCCGCCCGGAGCTGTGCAGGTGGTACTCCGCATAGGAGGTGTCGGGCAGCGGCCAGTCCGGCTCGTCCCGCCACCGGTCGATGCCCATGACGAAGATTCGCACCGGGGCGTCGCCGGCCGCGGCGTCGGCCCGGCCGCGCAGCCACCGGTCGAAGAACCTCTGGTGCACGCCGGTCAGGTCCTCGAAAAGCGCGTCGGCCGGCATCCCGAACTTCCGGTCCGGGTAGATGCCGGTGGTGTTCCAGTGGTCCCACGGGCCGATGATCAGCCGCTGGCCCTCCCGGGCGTCGGCGCTGCCGCCCCGTCTCCTCAGCTCGGTGAACGTCCGAGCCGTGTTGCCGACGAAGATGTCGAACCATCCGCCGATGTTGAGCGCGGGCACGGCGATGTTCTCGAAGCGGTCGGCCACCGACAGGCCCTGCCAGAACTCGTCACGGGCGGGATGGGCGAGGACCTCCGTCCACCACGGCCACCGATTCTCCAGCAGCGGCCGGGCCCGGACCGGCAGCGCGGCGAGATGCGGGTCGGCGTCGGCGAGCATGCGCATCAGGTCGTTCAGCGCCTGCTGGTCGCCGGAGCCGGAGCCCGCGCCTGCGGCGCGCTGCGCGTCGACGGTGGCCATGCCCGTCGTCCAGGTCTGGACCGCGTGCAGCGACAGGGCGCCCCCCTCGGAGTACCAGGGCGCGCAGTAGTAGTCCGTGGTGGTGAGCGACGGCGCGATGGCCTTCAGGAGGTCGGACGCGGACGCGCTCGCCCACTGCACCCAGCCCAGGTACGACGACCCGTAGCTGCCGATGTTGCCGTCGCACCAGGGTTGCTCCAGCAGCCAGGCGAGGGTGTCGGCTCCGTCGCGCGGCTCGTTCACCATGGGGACGAACTCCCCGCCGGACCGGTGCGTGCCCCGGCAGTCCTGGTAGACCACCGCATATCCGGCTTCGACCAGCGTGAAGACGTTCGGGAACAGCGCGTTGGCGTACAGCGTCATCATGTCTTTCCCGTACGGGAGACGGACGAGCAGCACCGGACCCGCCCGCCCGTCACCGGGGATCCATGCGTCCGTGGCCAGCAGGACGCCGTCGCGCATCGGCACCATGATGTCCTTCTCGACCCTGAAGCTCATCTGTGCTCCCTCATGGCCGGCTCCCTCATGGCGGGCTCCCTCGTGGCGGCTGGCCCGGGCCGGGGCGTCGGGCAGGCGCCCTACCGAAGATCATCGAGCATGTCACGCAGCAGGTCGGGAGTCCGCTCGGGCGGCTCGCTTTCCACGCTGAGCCGCTCCATGACCTCGCTGTACCGCTCGACATCCTCACGCTTGTCGAGGTAGAGAGCGCTGGTGAGCTGCTCGAGGTAGACCACGTCGGGCAGGTCCTGCTCGGGAAACCGCATGATCGTGAACGCCCCGGCCTCGGCGGCGTGACCGCCGGAACGGAACGGCATCACCTGGAGCGTGACCCGGGGGTTCTGGGTGACCTCGATCAGGTGCTCCAGCTGCGACCGGAACGCCTCGCGGCTGCCGACCGGGCGCCGCAGCGCCGCCTCGTCCACCACCGCCCACAGGCGGGGGCCGCCGGGCTTGGTCAGCAGATCCTGGCGGGTGATCCGCATGCTCACGCGGCGCTCGATCTCCTCGGCAGGGGCACCGGGCTGGCCGCGGGTGATAACCGCCCGGGCGTAGGCCGGGGTCTGCAGCAGCCCGGGGACGAACTGGACCTCGTACACGCGCAGGACCGACGCGGCCTCTTCCAGGCCTACAAAGGTCTGGAACCAATCTGGTAAAACGTCCGCGTACTGGTGCCACCAGCCGGGCTCGTTGGCCTCGCGCGCGAGCGTGACCAACGCCCCGCGCTCCGCCTCGTCCTCGACCCCGTACATCTCGAGCAGGTCCACGATGTCGCGTTCCTTGAACCCGACCCGCCCCAGCTCCATCCGACTGATCTTGGACTCCGAGGCCCGGATACGGTAGCCCGCGTCCTCGCGCGTGATGCCCCGGGCCTCGCGCAGCCTGCGCAGCTGGGTGCCGAGCAGAATGCGCCGTACGGTCGGGCCGCTGCCCGGCTCAATGTAGATCACACTGCCCCCCCGGGCGCCGCGATCCGATTGGTACCCCTCTTGTGGCGCGATGCATGTGCGGTATACCGCGTCATCTGCACGTGCATCAGGCCTTGCGCCTGCACGTTACATAGGTGATGATAACGTTTGCGGTCGGGACGCGCGAGAAACGGCCGCGGATCTTGGTGCGGTGAAGACAGGCGTACTGGTGGTCGCTGTGGTCAGGACGGAGGACGCCATCGTGAGCCACGACCGCCTCCTGACGGCGAGCGGGCATCGCGAAACAGGTGCCGGGAACCTGCCGCTGGGGGGCGCGGAGGTCCTGAGTTGCGCCGATGCCGCGGCGGGCGAGTCGGGCGAACCTCCCTCGGCCACGTGCAGGCTGGGCACGGGGGCCGAGTCGGCCCGCCAGGCCAGGGAATTCACTCGCCTGACGCTGCAAGGCTGGGGGATGGCCGGGCGTTGCGATGTCGCGGAGCTCGTGGTTTCCGAACTCGTCACCAACTCGCTGCGGCATGGCCTGCTCTCCGCTCAGTGGATGCCGGGAGAACACCCAATCGGGCTGAAGATTCTACGCCGGGATCCGTACCTGATGTGCATGGTGACAGATCCGGGTAGCACGTGCCCGGTCCGGATCGAGTCCTGCGCCGGAGCGGAGGGCGGCCGCGGGCTGCAGGTCGTGGAGTCGTGCAGCGTGCAGTGGGGCTGGCAGCCGGTCGCGGGCCAGGGAAAGGTCGTGTGGGCGCTGCTCACTTAGTGTGGTCGCCCGCTCGGTCAACGCGGTGACCGGCGAACCCCGGCCTGCCAGGGCCAAGGTCCGCCGTCTGCCGGCTGCGGTTGCCTGCGACGACGCTCAGGAGAGCAGGTCGTCGAATTCCCCGTCCTTGGCGCCACGAATGAACGCGTCGATCTCGGCCGGGGTGTAGATGAGTGCGGGGCTGTCCGGGTGCTGGGAGTTGCGGACGGCGATCGCCCCGCCCGGAAGGCTGGCCAGCTCAACGCAGGTACCCTGGGAGTTGCTGTGCCGACTCTTCCGCCAGGTGAGATCGCGCAGCTCGCTCGCGGGCATCCCGTTGCGCGTCTCGTGCATGGCGTTCCCCTTAAGGCGTGGGTCGTTGACCCGGCCCAACGTAGTGACGGTGATTACATAATACGTGATGCACGTGCATTGTCACACGCATTTGCAAGTTCTAATGAACTCGATTGCCAGTTCGGCGCCGGTCCCGGCTGCTCTCGCCCGCCGTAGGCTGGTCTCCCTGACCCGGCTGGCCCGGCCCGGCCCGCCCCCGTTAGTCGCGCCCGGCCCGCCCCGGCTGGTCTGGCCCGGTCCGCC
>JASIJN010000020.1 GCA_030050125.1 Streptosporangiaceae bacterium
GACTATACCCACCAAGCCCGCCAACCCGATGTCGACGTGGTGCGCGCCGCTCTTCAGCTCTCCGTTCCCGTCCTGGCCGCAGATCCGTCGATGCTGGCTGGCCAGCTCGTGGGAAGGCTCCTGAACCAGCCCGGAAAGAACGTGAAAGCACTGATTGGCGCGGCCCGCCGCTGGGACGGGCAACCCTGGCTGTGCCCATCGACTCCGGGGAGCCTCACCGAACCCGGCGGACCGCTCGAACAGGTCCTGGAAGGCCATACCGGCTGGGTCAGCGCGGTGGCGGTCACCCCGGACGGGCAGCACATCATCTCCGGCAGCGGCGACCATACGATGCGGGTGTGGAACCTGGCCACCGGCCGCCCTGAGCGGACCCTGGAAGGCCGCGCCAACGCGGTCAGCGCGGTGGCGGTCACCCCCGACGGGCAGCGCATCATCTCCGACGGCGACGACGACTCGGTGCGGGTGTGGAACCTGGCCAGCGGGCGCGCCGAGCGGACTTTGGACGGCCACACCGGCCCGGTCAGCGCGGTGGCGGTCACTCCGGACGGGCGGCGCATCATCTCCGGCGGCCGCGACAGCTCGGTGCGGGTGTGGGACCTGGCCAGCGGCCGGCCCGAGCGGACCCTGGACGGCCACACCAACAATGTCGGTGCGGTGGCGGTCACCCCGGACGGGCAGCGCATCATCTCCGGCGGCTTCGACCAGACCGTGCGGGTATGGAACCTGGCCACCGGCTGCCCCGAGCAGACCCTGGACGGCCACACCGGCTATGTCCACGCGGTGGCGGTCACCCCGGACGGGCAGCGCATCGTCTCCGGCAGCTTCGACCAAACCGTGCGAGTGTGGAACCTGGCGGCCACCGGCCGCGCCGAGCGGACCCCGGACGGCCACGGCAGGCCGGTTAGCGCGGTGGCGGTCACCCCGGACGGGCGGCGCGTCGTCTCCGGCGGCGACGACAACTCGGTGCGGGTGTGGGACCTGGCCACCGGCCGTGCCGAGCGGACCCTGGACGGCCATACCGGCCCGGTTAGCGCGGTGGCGGTCACTCCGGATGGGCGGCGCGTCGTCTCCGGCGGCAGCGACAACTCGGTGCGGGTGTGGGACCTGGCCACCGGCCGTGCCGAGCGGACCCTGGACGGCCACACCAGGCCGGTGAACGCGGTGGCGGTCACCCCCGACGGGCAGCACATCGTCTCCGGCGGCAGCGACAACTCGGTGCGGGTGTGGGACCTGGCCACCGGCCGCGCCGAGCGTACCCTGGACGGCCACACCAGCGATATCAGGGCGGTGGCGGTCACCCCCGACGGGCAGCACATCATCTCCGGCAGTGGCACTATGACGCAGGTGTACGAACTGGCCACCGGACACCTCGAACGAACTCTGGACAGCCACACCGGCTATGTCCACGCGGTGGCGGTCACCCCAGACGGCCAGCGCGTCATCTCAGCCAGCGGCGAGACCCTGCAGGTGTGGGACCTTGCCGACGGGACCGAATTGGCTGCCTGGGTGACCGATGGCCGGGAGGTCACGAGCTGCGCTGCCCAACCGCGAGATTCCAGCATCGTCGCGTACGGCGGCAGCGATGGCCGCGTTGTCGTGCTGTCGCTGCGCGCGGATCCCCGTGCTGCGCCCCAAGCCTCCAGCCTTCGGTGAGGACCCACATTTGCGGCCCGGCGTCAGGTCTGGCCGATCATGGCGGTTCCCGGGTCTGCCGGGTCGTGGCTCAGGAAGAGGTCTGCAATGCCAGCCGCGAACTCACCCGTGCTGATCTTGCCGTCATGGTCGGCGTCCAGGCGCGAGAATCCGGCGAGCCCGATCTCCGCCGGAAGGCCGAGCACAGCGAACAACGCGGCGTAGTCGGCTTGCTCGATATACCCGTCGCCGTCCTTGTCGAGCGCCTCGGCCTCGGCGGCGGCCATCCGGCCAAGTTGCTCCCGGAAATAGGCGGCGGGGTCGCCGCGGCCCGACAGGAGGGCGGCGGCGAATTCCTCCCGGCTGATCCGCCCGTCACCGTCGGCGTCGGCATCGGCGGCCACCTGCTCCCACCACGACGCCCATAAAGCAGCGAACTGCGTTCCTTTCTCGGTGCCGGTAATGGCGAGCGCATCGCAGAACCGTACCGCCATGGCGCTCACGTCGGCCGCGGTGATGACCCCGTCGCCGTCCGCGTCCAGCAGGTCGAATACCGCCCTGATATTGCGGTCATGCAAATCAGGCACAACATTCATGGTTTCCTCCCGCGCCTGTCAACGCTCGCCGGCATGCCAGCACCATTGTGCCTCGGCAGGGCGGTTTTGCGCATCGGTGACGGCATGGCCTGGCGCCGAGGTCCACGCGCCGAATCCAGCCTGACGCGGCGCCGGTGACGGCTCCGTCACATCAGTTTGATGCGCTCCTTGCGGATGTCGGCAACGACCTCCAGCCTGCCGCCGAGAGCACGCACGTAGGCGGCAAGCGTCCGGATCTCGGTCGCTCCGGGTTCGGCGCGCTCAATGGCGGAGACTCGTTCCTGGCGGACCTTCATGCGCCGCGCCACCTGGGCCTGTGTCAGCCCGAGCCGCTGCCGGGCTTCGCCGAGGGTGTGGGCGCGATTGCGGGCGACGAGCGCGCTTGCCCCGATTTCGACTTCGGTCTCCTCACCAGGAAAAAACTCGTCAAGGAACGACTCGGGGTCATACGACGTGAACGAGGCCGGGCAGGCCGGGGGTCGGCCGAGCTGGACGCCCGGCAGCCGGGCCGCGGCGGTCCGTATCGCCTCCTGATAGTTTGCGGACGACCCCCGGGATTCCCTGAGGTATGTCAGCAGAACCGCCGTGTCATGCGGCTCCACCACAAAGAGCAAGCCGGCCCGCACATCGCCGGGAGCACCTGGCCGCAGTTCCATCATGCCGGGTGGCACCGAAATGCCGCCCCGGCCCTCGGTCTTGCCGCCATCCAGGCGGTCCGGCCCGAGACTGCCGATCTCCTGCGCGATCTCGTCCTCCAGGCCTGCCACCCCCGGCTCTGGCGCAGGGCCAGCCTCGTCCGGTGTCGCCTCCTTCTCGCCCGCCTCCGCGTCGAGCTCGTCGAATGCGCGACGGATCGTCTGGGATGCTTCGGCGGCCGTGTAGGTGGCCTTGAGCGTCTCCTTCCGGACCCGGAATGCATCGACTTTGGCCTGCAGGCGCCGACTGGCAGCGGTGAGTTTCTGCTCCTCGCTGGTCAGGCTGGGAAGCTGAGCGCGCAGCCGGCCGAGCTGGTCCTGGTACCCGGCTTCGCGAGTTGCGGCATCGCTGGCCAGGTCCTGTTGCCCGGCGGCGAGAGCTTCCCCGCGCTGGCGCGCGAGCTTGGCGATGCCCTGCTCCAGCTGGCTGACCTGCAATTCGACGCGCTTGCGCGAGGTGGCCACGTCGGCCACGCCGCGGCGCACCTTTTGCAGGATCATGAGTTGACGCTGGTAGGCCAGGTCGAGGCCTTCCCTGGGATCCGGTGGCAGCACGGATTCCACCGGGACAGCCAGTGGCGGGCCGAGGGCCTCGCCGGCGTCGAGCAGCGCCAGCACCGACTCGCCGACGAGGCGGGCGAGTTCTGGTTCGGTTTCCCTCAGGCCGGCGAGCCACTCGCGGATCTCGTCGCTCATCCACAGCTGGCAGCTCACGACCCATCCCGAAGTCTAGTACCTGCGCGTACTATGCCACCAGGACCCGTCATAGGCAAGATGCCCGAGCGGAGATCGTCGGCATCGGCCCCGGGAACCGGCTCAGCGCTTCGGACCTGCCAGGCCACGCACGTCTCTGGGGACTAATGCCTCTGTCGCGGGTTCGGGCGGCCTGCGACGGTCTATAGGCCAGGTTTGGTGAGTCTGCCCGGGCGGTGAGGCAGCGATGCATGTCATCTTCGATGATGCCCAGTTCGACTTTCAGACGCTCCGGCTGCTCGGCTCGGCAGCTTCGGGTGACGCCGAGGCTGGCGAGGTCCTGTCGACCGCGTACCGCATCCGGGAGGGCGACTTCGAGAGCTGGACCGCCGAGTGGCTGAGGACCGCTGAGCGGGTGCACGAGATTGCCGAGCGAAGCCGGGAGCGTGGTCATAGGGTCAGCGCCCGGGAGGCCTATTTCCGGGCTTCGAACTACTACCGCGCCGCCGAGTTCTACCTGCACGGCGACCCGAGCGACCGTCGCATCCTCGACTTTTCCCGCAGCGGGCGGACCTGCTTCGAGCAGGCGCTTGGCTTGACCCCCGTGGCCGTCGAGGGTGTGGCCATCCCGTACCAGGGCACGGCGCTTCCCGGCTACTTCTACCGTGCAGATCAGGCCGGGGCGAGGATCCCCACGCTCATCGTGCACACCGGCTATGACGGTACCCAGGAGGAGCTGCGTGCCACCGCGATGGCCGCCACCGCCCGCGGCATCAACTGCCTCACGTTCGAGGGTCCGGGGCAGGGTGCCGTGATCCGCGAGCAGGGTCTTGGCTTCCGGCCGGACTGGGAGGCGGTGGTCACGCCGGTCGTCGACCACGTGCTGGGCCTTCCCGCGGTCGATCCGCAGCGCATCGCCCTGCTGGGCATCAGCTTCGGCGGCTATCTGGCTCCCCGGGCCGCGGCGTTCGAGCACCGGCTCGCGGCATGCATAGCCAACGGAGGAGTCTTCGACTTCATGGCACCCCGGTTGCCGGCCGGCATGTCGCGCCAAGACGCCATCGACTGGGTGCGCGGCGATCCCGGAGGGGCCGACGAGGTGATGCGAGCGATGATGGACGCGAGCACCGACTCTAGGTGGGGCATAGAGAACGGGATGTTCACCTTCCGCGCCTCTTCTCCGGCCGACTATTTCCTCAAGGCTCTCGACTACACGCTGGCAGGGATCGCCGAGAAGATCACCTGCCCGACGCTCGTGATCGACTCCGAGGGCGACCGGTGGTACCCCGGGCAGGCAAGGCAGTTGCTCGACGCGCTCACCTGCGACAAGACCTTCCTGCCCTTCACGGCCGAGGAAGGCGCCGAGGACCATTGCCAGGT
>JASIJN010000179.1 GCA_030050125.1 Streptosporangiaceae bacterium
GGGGGAGGTGGCGTCTGCGGGCGGCGCGGGGGGTGGCGTCTGCGGGTGGCGCGGGGGTTGGCGTCTGCGGGCGGCGCGGTGGTGTCGCCGCGGAGCCGCTGGTCACGGTCGGCGCAGGAAGTGGCCGTGCCCGCCCCGCGCCGACCCCAGCCTCTCGGTGATCTTCTCCGTGATCTGGCCGCGGGCCAGGCTGGAGGCCAGCGCGCAGGCCGCCTCGACCGCGCGGGCCCTGGCCGCTCCGTGCGCGATCACCACGGTGGCCTCCAGCCCGAGCAGTGCGGCCCCGCCGTACCTCTCTGAGTCCATCCGCTCGGCCAGCTCACGCAGCCCGCGGCGCTGGAACAAGGTCCCGAGCCGCGCCGTGCGGGACCCGGCCAGCGCCTCCCGCAGCTGCCGGGCGGCGAACTCGGCCGTTCCCTCGAGCGTCTTGAGCGCCACGTTCCCCGTGAAACCATCGGTCACGATGACGTCGACCCTGCCGGTGAGCAGGTCACCGCCCTCGACGTTGCCGAGGAAATTGATCGGCCTGCCGCCGTGCGGCGGGTCGGCGTCGAGCAGCTCATGGGCCCGGCGGGCCAGCTTGTTGCCCTTGCCAGGCTCGGCGCCGATCGTCAGCAGGCCGACCCGCGGCTCGGCGATGCCATACGCGATCTGCGCGTAGGCCACCCCGAGCTGCGCGAACTGAACGAGCATCTCCGGTTTCGGGTCCGCGATCGCGCCCGCGTCGAGCAGCAGGGTGGGTCCGGGACGGGTGGGCAGCACGATCGCGAGGGCCGGGCGGTGCATCCCGGGCAGCGACCGCAGCCGGAGCCGGGCCGTGGCGACGATGCCGCCGGTCGACCCCGCCGATACCACCGCGACCGCCTGGCCCCGCCGGACAAGCTGGCAGGCCACGGCGATGCTCGACCGGTCGCGGCGCCAGCTGGCCAGGGCGCCCTCGCCCATCGCGATCGAGTCGTCCGCGGGCACGATCCGGACGTCGGCCCCGGCCCTGTTCTTCACCAGCAGCGGACGCAGCTGACTCGGGCGTCCGGTGAGCAGCACAGGGGTCCCGTTCTTGGCCGCGGCCACCGCGCCGGCCACGATCTCTTCCGGGGCATGGTCCCCGCCCATGGCGTCCACGGCGATCGGCCCGGGTGCCCAGCCGTCGTGCGGCGCTCTGCCGCGCGCCGACCCGGCGGCCGCGACCGCTCGCCGCCCGTCGCGGTTCAGGGCTCCGCCGATCGCGCCGGCGGAGCAGCCGCCCGCCGCCAGACCGAGTCCCGCATGCGGTCAGCTTCTCACCGGCGGACCGGCCAGGCGCCACCGGTACGGCCGGTAGTTCACGGCCCGCCGCCGAAGATCAGGGCAGTCGGTTCGCGGATCGCCCGCCCCGGCGCCTTGACGCGGATCCCCTCCCTCGTCGACGCATGCTCTGGCCTCGCTTCGATGATCGGTCCTGGCACCTCGGCCGGCCTCCGGCCCGCTCTCACCGGCGAGGAGCGCCACGGGATGGCCAAGAGCAGCGTTTGGCATGGTCAGCTGCGGACAGGGAACCATTGCTGGTACCAGAACGTATCCCAACTAGGGGGCACCCCTCGGTCGCCGGTGGTGGACGCGCCGTCGGACATGCCGGCACTAGGTGGGTGGGCCGCAGGGGACCCTGCAGATTCGCTGAGTGTTTTGTAATTGTGACCTAGTTGTAGGGCAACGGACCGGTAAAGCCGCTCGCGTTCTGCGTCTGAAGGGTCTGGCCGGTCCCAGCGCGGTGATCCTGCCGCAGCAGTGAAGGGTCTCGCGCGCCTGGGCAACTCGCGCCACGGGCGGCGATCAACCGAAGGGAGATGCGTGACTGGACTACCCCAGATGGCGCCCGGCCTCTCGGCGTCGGGCCGCCGGTTTCGCGCATATACGGTCAAACATCTGGACAAACTCACCGAGCGGGCCGGGCTGAGTCCTGATCAGCGGCTCGCGGTTCGGGCGGTGGCCGCGGTGCTGCCCTTCCGCACGAACGAGTACGTGGTCGAGCACCTCATCGACTGGGATGCTGCCCCAGACGATCCGATCTACCGCCTTGTCTTCCCGCAGGCGGACATGCTCCCCGGCGAGGACGTCAGGCGAATCGGTGACCTGCTGGGCCGTGGTGCCCCAGACGAGGAGGTGCGTGCGGCCGCCCACGCCGTGCGGACCCGGCTAAATCCTCATCCGGCGGGCCAGCTGGCCTTCAACATTCCGGACTACGCCGACGAGCCGCTACCGGGCGTCCAGCACAAATACCCGGAAACCGTGTTGGTTTTTCCCAGGCAGGGTCAGACCTGCCACGCCTACTGCACCTACTGCTTCCGGTGGGCGCAGTTCGTGGACGAGCCGGACCTGAAGATCGCGACCGACGACATGACCAGGGTCACCGGCTATCTCCTGCAGCACCCCGAGGTCACCAGCGTGCTGATCACCGGAGGCGATCCGATGATCATGGGCGCGGCGGTGCTGAGGCGCTACATAGAACCGCTGCTCGACCCGCGGCTGGGGCACCTGGAGTCGATCCGGATCGGGACCAAATCGCTCGCCTACTGGCCGCAGCGGTTCGTCACCGACCCCGACGCCGACGACACCATGCGGCTGTTCGGGGAGGTCGCCGAGGCGGGCAAGATCCTGGCCCTCATGGCTCACTTCTCGCATCCGCGGGAACTCGAGCCGCCGCTTCTGGCCGAGGCGGTGAGCCGGATCAGGTCCGCGGGCGGGATCATCCGAACCCAGGCGCCGCTGATCAGGTCGATCAACGACGATCCGCTGGCCTGGGCCACCATGTGGCGCGCCCAGATGCGGATGGGCATGGTGCCGTACTACATGTTCGTGGAGCGCGACACCGGCCCGCAGGGGTACTTCGCGGTCCCGCTGTGCCGGGCGCACGAGATCTACCGTGACGCCTACGCCAGCGTGTCCGGCCTGTGCCGCACGGTGCGCGGCCCGTCCATGTCGGCGACCCCGGGCAAGGTATGCGTGGACGGGGTGGTCGAGGTGGCGGGCGAGAAGGTCTTCGCGCTGCACATGATCCAGGCCCGCAACCCGGATCTCGTGGGCAGGCCGTTCTTCGCCCGTTACGATCCGCGTGCGATATGGCTGTCCGACCTCGAGCCCGCGTTCGCCTCGCGGTTTCCGTTCGACACCGTTCCCGAGGAACTCACCGGCCTGTGGGCACCGGAGATGTTCCCGTCCCTGACTTAACGTCCCACGAACACCCCTCCCGCTACGGGCACGGCCCGCCAGGTTCTACCTGGCGGGCCGCTCCCGTTAACCGGGGTCCTCTCTGCAGGGTCCCAGGCCGGGTGCGTCGGCTCGGCCGAGCAGCCGATGAATGTGGATCCGGTGTAGTTGGGTGTGACCTAGCTCCACATTCATCGGGCGGGAGGGTGTCAGCTGGCCCGAGTCCAGGAGCTGATCTCCACGCCGTCTTCGACGGGGAATGTTACGCTCACGTA
>JASIJN010000180.1 GCA_030050125.1 Streptosporangiaceae bacterium
CCCTTTCAGGCAGATGCTTTTGAGACATCCGTGTATGCCAATTCCACCATTCCGGCATTTTTCACGCTATTTCGGACTCGCGACCAGCCTAGCGTGAGGGTTTCGGCCGCGGGGGCTGCGGGGTGATGCGGCCGAGAGTCAATCTACCGGTTCACGATACGCTCAGCGGGTGAGCCAGACCCCTTTCCGCGTGGTGATCGCCGAGGATGAGGCGCTGATCCGGCTGGACCTCAAGGAGATGCTGGAGGAGGACGGCTACGTCGTCGCCGGTGAAGCCTCGGACGGCGAGGCGGCCGTCAAGCTGACCGAGAGCCTCCGGCCGGACTTGGTGATCATGGACATCAAGATGCCGGGCCTGGACGGGATCTCAGCCGCCGAGCGGATCACGGCGGCGCACCTGGCGCCGGTGGTCATCCTCACCGCCTTCTCCCAGCGCGAGCTGGTGTTGCGGGCGCGCGACGCCGGGGCCATGGCGTTCCTGGTCAAGCCGTTCACCAAGGCCGATCTGGTGCCCGCGATCGAGATCGCGGTGAGCCGGTTCCAGGAGTTCGCCGCGCTCGAGTCCGAGGTTACGAACCTTAAGGACCGGCTCGAGGTGCGCAAGCTGCTCGACCGGGCCAAGGGACTGCTGCAGGCCGAGCAGGGTTTTACCGAGGCCGAGGCGTTCCGCTGGATCCAGAAGAGTTCGATGGACCGCCGGATGACCATGCGGGCGGTGGCGGAGGAACTGCTGCAGAAGGGCGGGCAGCAGACGGGCGGCGGCCACGAAACGCCTGCTCACGGCCAGGGCCAGCCCGGCTCGAACCAGCCGGGCCCCGCTCACGCCAGCGAGGCCGACGGCAGCAAGCGGCGCGGTTCAGCCGGAACCGGCTGACGGCAAGCGGGCGGGGCCGACTGCACAACCCCCGTTTACAGGCCGGCTCCCGCCCCCTTGTGCCGCTGCCAGCCTGACGTATCCGGCAGCAGGAGAGCCCGGGGAACCTTTGGTGCCATGTCAGCCTTCCCCGGGCCGGCACGTTCTCTACTCGGCCCCGGGCTCTTACCCCACCGTAGCGATGCCTCGCCGCGTCGCGCAAAGACACGGACATACACCGGCCGGTATGGGTTAAACGTCCGGTAACCGTTGCTGCATCGGACGACGTGCGCGCCCGGGAAGCCCGGCGGTGCCGGCCCTGGGGCCGGCCGCCCCGGCGCCAGTTCGGGGGAGACGGCGCGTTCGGAGAACTTAACGGACTGGCCCGTCCCGGCCCGGCAGGAGTGCGCCGGCGGGCGGCGCCGGCCGGGTCACGCGCCGAACGCGGGCCTGGTGCCGTCGCCGGGAACCGCGTCCCGCAGCAGGCAGGTCAGTCGGCAGGTGCAGACGCGGCGGCCCAGCTCATCGGTGATGACGATCTCGTACGTGGTCAGCGTGCGGCCGCCGTGCAGCAGCGTGGCCACCCCGGTGACCTCGCCGTGCGCGGCGCCGCGGTGGTGCGTGGCGCTGATCTCGATCCCGACCGTGACCCGGTCCCGCCCGGCGTGCAGCGCGGAGCCGAGCGAGCCTAGGGTCTCGGCCAGCACGCACGAGGCGCCGCCGTGGAGCAGGCCGTAGGGCTGGGTGTTGCCCTCGACCGGCATGGTCCCGACGACCCGGCGCGCGGAGGCTTCGATGATCTTGATGCCCATGCGGCCGGGGAGCGTGTTGGCGGTCACAAGATCGTAGGCGGCCATGATGCGCTCGTCGTCTGCCACGTCTGCCGCGTTCGCCGCTGGGTCGTCTGGCACCGGTGCCTCCGCGAGTTGGTGTTCGATGTGCACGACGAAGCCTAGGAGGCGCCTGGTGATGGCGCGCCGCCCCGTACCGGCCCGCCGCCCCGTACCGGCCCGCCGCCCGGACCGGCCCGCCACCCCGGCCCGCCGGTTGCCCGCCGCTGTCGGACCGGGCCACTAGACTGCCGGGGTGGCAACGAATCCGAACCAGGCGTCCGGTTCCGGACCCGGCCACCATGACCGGTTGCTCCTGCTAGACGGGCATTCCCTGGCCTACAGGGCCTTCTTCGCGCTGCCCGCCGAGAACTTCTCGACCACCACCGGGCAGCCCACCAACGCCGTCTACGGCTTCACCGCGATGCTCATCAACGTCATGCGGGACGAGAAGCCGACGCATGTCGCCGTGGCGTTCGACCGCAGCGAGCCGACGTTCCGGCACGAGCAGTACGTCGAGTACAAGGCGAACCGGCGGGAGACTCCGGCGGACTTCAGGAGCCAGCTGAGCCTGATCTTCGAGGTGCTGGATGCGCTGGGGATCCGGCGGCTGTCGGTGCCCGGTTACGAGGCCGACGACGTCATCGCCACGCTGACCGCCCAGGCCACGGCCGACGACATGGGCGTGCTGATCGTCTCCGGCGACCGCGACGTGCTGCAGCTGGTCAGCGACGACGTGACCGTGCTGATGACCCGGCGCGGGATCAGCGACATGACCAGGTTCACGCCGGAAGCGGTCACCGAGAAGTACGGGCTGACCCCGGCCCAGTACCCGGACTTCGCGGCGCTGCGCGGCGACCCGAGCGACAACCTGCCCAGCATCCCCGGGGTCGGCGAGAAGACCGCGGCCAAGTGGGTGATGGAGTTCGGATCCCTGGCCGATCTGGTGGACCGGGTCGACGAGGTGAAGGGCCGCGCCGGGGAAAAGCTCCGCGAGCACCTGGCCGATGTGATGCGCAACCGCCAGCTCACCGAGCTGGCCAAGGACGTGCCGGTCGAGGCGGCGCCGCAGGAGCTGCGCCCGGCGCCCTGGGACCGGGAGCAGCTGCACCAGCTCTTCGACACGCTCCAGTTCCGCGTGCTGCGCGAGCGGCTCCAGGCCACGTTCCCGAACGGGTTCACCGAGTCGGCCGGCGTGACGCCGGCCGCCGGCACGGCCGAGGGTTTCGACGTCGAGGCAGA
>JASIJN010000181.1 GCA_030050125.1 Streptosporangiaceae bacterium
GGATCGGCGCTGCCCAGGACCATCGGCGCGTAGCTGGCCCAGTACCGAGGGTGCGTCCGGGCGTAGAAGAGCTCGTGCAGCGCACCGATGTGCTCCGCTCCGGTGGCCTTCAGCAGGCGGTCGCCGAGCTCGCCCAGGGGAGCGCCGCGGTCGCGCCGGTCCAGCAGCATGCGCACCGCGGTGCGCACCATCCAGTACCCGCCGCCCTCGTCGCCGAGGAGGTATCCCCAGCCCCCCGACTGCACGTCGCGGCCCTGGTAGCTGCCGAAGGCGACCGAGCCGGTGCCGCCGATCAGCGCTATCCCGGCGGCGAGGCCCGCCGCGGGCAAGACGAGCATCGCGTCCTTGACGATGATCACTTGCCCGGACCTGGTCAGCGGCCCGAGGTGCTTGGTGAGAAACCTCCGGGTGGCCGGCACGCTGGCGCCCGCCGAGCCGACGCAGATCGCGTCCAGGCCGGGCTCCCGCCCCAGGGGCAGCTGCCCGAGCAGGTTCGCCAGCGCCGCGCGGGCGCCCGCCGCCCCGACCGCGACCACGCTGGCGCTGGCCGCCCTGCTCTCGGCCACCACGTCCGCGCCCTCGCACAGCTGGGCCCGGCTTCCGGTCCCCCCTATGTCCAGGCCGAGCACCCGGCTGCTCATGCCCGCCCCGCCAGGCCGAGCCGGGACAGCGCCCCGCGCACACTCCCCCCGGCATCGGCCAGCGCATTCCCGGCCGCCTCCGGTTCCAGCCCGCTCAGCAGGCACATCAGCGCCAGCCGCAGGTCCCCGCCGCATCGCTCCAGCGCGGCCCGGCAGACCTCGTCGTCCCGGACGCCGGAAGCCTCCCGCAGGATCATCAGCTGCCGCTGGCGCAGCTTGGCGTTGATCCCCGACATGCTGGCCATCAGGTTGGAGTACGTCCGCCCGAGCCGCACCATGGCCGCGGTGGACAGCGCGTTGAGCACCATCTTCTGGGCCGTCGCCGCCTTCAGCCTGGTCGAGCCCGCGATGGCCTCGGGCCCGGTGTCCACGACCACGCCGTGCTGGGCCAGGTCGGCCAGCGGGGCGGCCGGGTTGCTGGTGACCAGCACGGTGAGGGCCCCGGCCGACCTGGCCGTCCGGAGCGCCCCGGCCACGTACGGCGTGCGGCCGCTGGCCGTGATGCCCACCGCGACGTCGGCCGCCGACAGCTCGGCGGCATCGCTGACGCCGAGCGCCTCGTCGTCCTCGGCGCCCTCGACGGCGGTGCCCAGCGCCTGGTCGCCGCCTGCCTGGTGGGCGATGAAGATCCCGGGCTCGAGGCCGAAGGTCGGGATGACCTCGGCCGAGTCCAGAACGCCCATCCGGCCCGATGTCCCGGCACCGAAGTAGTGCACCTGCCCGCCTCCCGCGAGGCGTTCCACGACCCGGTCCACCACCGTGGCCAGCGCGGGCAGCGCCGACGCCACCGCCCCGGCCACCGTGGCGTCCTCGGCGTTCAGCAGCCGCAGGACCTCTTCCGTCGGGACCACGTCGATGTCGACCGTCCGCCAGTTCCGCTCCTCGGTCCGCGAGGCCAGCGGCGGCGACGTCAACAGCGTGTGATCTCCCCGCTCCAGATCTGCGGGCACGGCCCCTCCCTCCCCAGGCCGCGCGCCCCTCCCCCGGCGTTCCCTGCGCGCGGACCGGAGGCATTAAAAATGCCGACCGCAGGCCTGTCACCTCAGTAAACGTGATCCGCACGTCGAAGCATCGTCGCGGATTGGCGCACGATTCTGCAAGTGCGCCGCGCGCTGTTCAGCCAGCGGCACCCGGAACACGGGCGGGGTTAACCGGCCGGCGCCGGCGGGGCGCCCGGATTCCGGCCGTATTGCCCGGGCGGGGCGGTCCGCACCAGAAGCCGGCTCATCGGCGAGGATGGGGACATGCGTCTTCCCGTCATGCCGCCGGTGGCCCCGATGCTGGCCAAGCCGGTCAAGCAGATCCCCAGCGGCCCGCTGAGCTTCGAGCCCAAGTGGGACGGCTTCCGGTCGATCGTCTTCCGCGACGGCGGCGAGGTGGAGCTCGGCAGCCGCAACGAGCGGCCGCTGACCCGGTACTTCCCGGAACTCGTCGAGGGAGCGCTGCGCAACCTCCCGGACCGGTGCGTGCTGGACGGCGAGATCGTGATCCCGGACGCCGAGGGACGGCGGCTCGACTTCGAGGCCCTGCTGCAGCGGATCCACCCCGCCGACAGCCGGGTCCGGCTGCTGGCCGAGCAGACCCCGGCCGAGTTCGTGGTCTTCGACCTGCTCGCGCTGGGCGAGATCGACTACATGCAGACGCCGTTCGCGACCCGGCGCGACCTGCTCGAGCAGGCGATGACCGACGCGCTGCCGCCGTTCCACCTCACCCCGGCCACCCGGGACCCGGACCTGGCCGCCCGCTGGTTCAGCCAGTTCGAGGGCGCGGGCCTGGACGGCATCGTCGCCAAGCCGCTGGACGGCGGCTACGAGCCGGACAAGCGGGTCATGTTCAAGGTCAAGCACGAGCGGACGGCCGACTGCGTGGTCGCCGGGTACCGGCCGCACAAAAGCGGCGAGGACGTGGTCGGCTCGCTGCTGCTCGGCCTGTACGACGACGCGGGCAAGCTGGCCAGCGTCGGCGTGATCGGGGCGTTCCCGGCGGCGACCAGGCGCGAGCTGTTCACCGAGCTGCAGCCGCTGGTCACCGGGTTCGAGGGTCATCCGTGGAACTGGGCCAGGCCGGAGCCGGGGGTCCGCGGTCCGCG
>JASIJN010000182.1 GCA_030050125.1 Streptosporangiaceae bacterium
CCGGTGCCGCGGGGCGGGCCGGTGCCGCGGGGGCGGCCGGTGCCGCGGGCGCTGCCGCGTGCGCCGGTGCCGCGGGCGCTGCCGGGCGGGCCGGTGCGGCCGGGTGCTGAGCGGCCGCGGGCGACTGGGCCTGATCCTTCGACGCCAGTTGGTCGCCCGCGGGCGCCGGGTTCGCCGTCGAGGCCGCGCGCCAGTTCCACCGGGCCGGGCCGGCGGCCGTGTCGGCGTCGCGCGTCACGGAGGGCTGGCCGATGGCGGCCGGGTGGCTGGCCGGGGACGATCCCCCGCCGGCGGTCAGGCCGGCGGTCAGGCCGACGATGACGGCCAGGATCGCGACCGCGGCCCCTAGCTGCAGCCGGGAGGGCCGCCAGCCAGAGGCGTAGGCCCGGCGAGCCGACTCATAGGCCCGGCGGCCCGAGTCGTAGCCCTGGCGGGCAAGAGCGTAGCCGTCGCGGGCGAACTCGCCGCCCTGGCGGGCCAGCCGGCGAGCCTGGGGGGCTAGACGGGCAAACTCGCAGCGCTGGCGGGCCAGCCGGCGAGCCTGGGGGACAAGACGCTCGTAGAGCGTGCGGAATGCATCCAGGGATGACTGGAATCGGGGGGTCAAATTGAGCCTTCGGTCGGGCGCGGGGGGCGCTCGGTCACCCAGGATGCCGCCTGCCGATGACGATCCAGCGGGCTAGGCAGCGCAGGACGTTGCCGCGGGGTCAGGGCGACGTGTTGCTCGGGGGGCAACCGTCAATGCCTGGGTGATTTCGGTCTGGACGTTAAACGCCGGAAAGCAGACCGGGTCATGCCGCGGAGTCTGAATCAAACTATGACCCTGATCACACTGTGACCTGCGTCATCGACGGGAATACGGCGCCGGGGCGGCTGCCTGACCGGGGACGCCGGCGAGGAGTCCAGGGTGGCGGGCGACGACCAGAGCAGGAGAACGGGCCGGGCGTTGACATCGTGACCTGCGGCGGGATACGTTCCTGGAAACGTTACCGGAAACGCTCTCGAAGCGGATGAACGAGCGCCATGCTCGGCGAGCTGGGGAGGCGGTCCGTTGGCATCGATCGAAGCGGCCTTTGCCCGCCGGACGGCGAAGTCCAGGGCGGAATGCGACCGGCTTACCGCCTCGCTACCCGGCGGCGAGACGCGGTCGGTGGCGGGCTACCAGCCGTACCCGGTCGTGCTCGTGGCCGGGGCCGGGAACACGGTGCGCGACCTCGACGGCAACGCCTACCTCGACCTGCTGAACAACTACACCAGCCTGGTGCACGGGCACAGCCATCCGCGCATCACGGCCGCGGTGCGCGAGGCGCTGGCCCAGGGGACGGTCTTCCCCGCGCCGCACCCGGCCCAGGGACGGCTGGCGGAGCTGCTGGCCGCCCGGATGCCCGCGGTGGAGCTGACCCGCTTCACCAACTCGGGCAGCGAGGCGGCGGTGCTGGCGGCCCGGCTGGCCCGGCACGTCACCGGCCGGGAGCGGATCGTGCACTTCACCGGGGGATACCACGGGACAGGAGAGCGGTTCGCCGACCCGTCGCCGACCGTGATCCGGCTGCCGTACAACGACCCGGCCGCGCTGCGGGCCGCTGTCGACCGCACCGTCGGCGCGGTGTTCGCGGAGCCTTTCCTGGGCAGCGGCGGCGTCGTCCCGGCCCGGGAGGACTTCCTGCACGCGGCGCAGGAGTCGGCCCGCGCCGCCGGCGCGCTCTTCGTCCTGGACGAGGTGCAGGGCCTGCGCAATCACTACCACGGCACGCATGCCGCGCTGGGCCTGTCCCCGGACCTGATCCTGATGGGGAAGATCATTGGCGGCGGATTGCCGGTCGGCGCGGTCGGCGGCCGGGCCGATCTGCTCGATCACCTGTCCCGCTCGGCCCCCCGCCAGCTGGCCCACTCCGGCACGTTCAACGGCAACGTCCTGTCCATGGTGGCCGGGGCGGTCAGCATGGAGCTGCTGACCGCCGAGGAGATCGCGCGGCTGAACCGCATGGCGGCCAGGCTGCAGGAGGACATCGCCCGGGCCGGGAAGCTGGCCGGCCTGGAGGTCACCGTGACCCGGGCCGGGTCGATCATGCACGTCCACTTCCTCGGCGCCGCGCCCGCCGACTACGAGAGCGCCGAACGTGCCGACCGCAGGGCCGGTCAGCTGTTGCATCTCGCGCTGCTCAACCACGGCGTCTACGCCGCGCCGCGGGGCATGCTGAACCTGTCCACGGCCGTCGGCGAGGCGGACATCGACCGGGCCGCCGAGGCGTACGAACGGGCGCTCGCCGAGGTGGCCCGCGAGTGGACGCCGGCCGCATGACCGCGGAATTCGCCGGCCGCGTGGTCCTGGTCACCGGCGCGGCGTCGGGGATCGGCCTCGCGACCGCGGCTGCCTTCGCGGCCGAGGGCGCCACCGTGGCGCTCGCCGACGTCAAGGCGGGCCAGCTGAAAACCGAGACGGCCAGCCTGGCCGAGGCCCACGGCCCCGGCGTCCGCGGCTACCCGGCCGACCTGGCCTCGCCGCAGGCGGCGGAGGGCCTGGTCGAGGCCGTGCTCGCCGACCACGGCCGGATCGACGTGGCGGTGAACAACGCCGGGATCGCCTACATGGGCACCGTGCTCGAGACCAGCGTGGCCGACTGGGATCTGGTGTTCGCGACCAACGTGCGGGCCGCGTTCTGCGTCTCCAAGGCCGTGCTGCCCGCCATGATCGCCCAGGGCGGCGGTGCGATCGTGAACACCGCGTCCGAGGCGGGGCTGGTCGGCTTCCGCGACTATGCCGCGTACGCCGCGGCCAAGGCCGCGCTGGTCAATCTGACCCGGTGCATGGCGCTCGATCACGCCGGCCAGAACATCCGGGTCAACTGCGTGTGCCCGGGCTCCATCGAGACCCCGTTGCTGCGCGACTACTACGCCGCCACGCCCGACCCGGCCGCGGCGCGGGCGCAGGACGCGCAGGCCCACCCCCTCGGGATCGGGATCCCGGAGCAGGTCGCCGCCGGGATCTTGTACCTGGCATCCGACCGCGCGAGCTATGTGACGGGCCATGCGCTCGTCGTCGACGGAGGCTATACGGCTCAGTAACGAAAGGGTCCGGCACCATGACACAGACGGTCAACAAAGACACGCAGCGGGTCACCTTGCGCCGTGGAGCCATCGGCCTTATCGCGGTGGCCTCCCTCGGCGCGATCATGATGTCACCCGCGCTCGGGATCTACAGCTGGTTCCCCGCGATCATGACCACCGCCGGCGGGATCGTCCCGTTCGTCTTCATCCTCGCGCTCCTGGTGTCGATTCCCACCGCGATCAGCTATGCCGTGATCAGCCGGACCCGGCCGTCGGCGGGATCGGCGTACACCTGGGTGGCCGAGGCGGCCCGGCCGCGGACCGGCACCTGGCTCGGCATCATGCTCGCGCTATATTACCTGGGCGTCGTCGTGACCATGCCGGTGCAGTTCGCCCTGTACTTCAACGAGTTCCTCGGCTACTTCGGGGTGCACGCCAACGGGTACGGATTCTTCGCGATCGGCGTCCTTCTGAGCAGCGCGGTCGTCGCGGCGCTCTCCTACCCCGAGGTGCGGATCTCGGCCCGGGGCGCCGTGACGTTCATGGCCTTCGAGAGCCTGGTCGTGCTGGCCCTGGCCATCACGGTCGGGTTCAAGCACGCGTCGTCGCTGGGCGCGGCGCCGCTGAACCCCGGGACCGGCACCGGCGGAACGACGGCGATCTTCGGCGCGCTGATCTTCGGCGTGCTGGCCTTCACCGGTTACGACGCGGCGACGACCGTCGCCGAGGAGACCAAGACCCCCAGGCGGCTGGTGCCGGTCGCGGTCGTCAGCGCCCTGATCGTCACCGCCGTGTTCTGGATCGTGTGCTCGTACCTGCTCAGCTACTCGGCCAGCACGGCCCAGGTCACCAAGGACATCGCGGAGGGCGTGACGCCGTTCGGGCCGATCGCGAAGACCTACTGGGGCCGGGGAAGCATCCTGGTCGACATCACCGGCATGACCGCGTCCCTCGGGGTCTATGTCGCGGCCATCGTCGGCGTCGGGCGGGTGCTGTTCGCCATGGGCCGGGACCGGGTCCTGCCCGGGGTGCTCGGCCGCCTGAACGCCCGGCACCAGACCCCGTGGAACGCGCTGCACGTGCTGTTCGGCCTGGCCGTCGCGGCCAACCTGATCGGCGGAGCGGTCCTGGGCAGCTACAACTTCCTGCTCTGGGCCGGCAACGCGA
Organism: Streptosporangiaceae bacterium; assembly: GCA_030050125.1. The sequence goes on from JASIJN010000182.1 coordinate 4,216, forward strand.
CGGTCTGGTTCGCCCTGATCACCTACCTGTTCGTCAACGTGGCCAACGTCCTGCTGCACCGCCGGGCGCAGTTCAACTGGCTGACCACCGGGGTGATCCCGGTGCTCGGCGTGGCGATCACCATCTACCTCATCTACAAGGGCTTCTTCGTGTCGCTGTGGGATGCCGGGTTCAAGACCGGCCGCAGCGTCGTCCTGCTCTGCCTGCTGCTGAGCGTGGTCGCCGCCGCGATCGTCGTGATCCGCCGCGACCTGGGGGCCAGGAAGCCGTCGCCGGGCCTGGCCGAAACGGCCGGGGAGTGACAGGGACGTGAGCGGCCGCTGGACGCTGTGGGGGCTGCGTGCCGGTCACAGCACAGTGGACCAGTCGATGCTCACCTACCTCGAGGGGCCGGGCGCGGCGGTGCAGATACCGCACGTCGTGTTCCTTGCCACCGGGCCGGCCAATGTCCTGGTGGACACCAGCTTCCGGTCCGCGGCCAGCGTGCGGGCCAGCTATCCGCAGGAGATCGCCCGGCCGCAGGACGAGGAGCTCGAGGTCCTGCTCGGCCGCGTCGGCCTTGGCCCGCCGGACATCGAGGTGATCGTTCACACCCACCTGCACTACGACCACGCGGGCAACAACCACCTGTTCCCCGGGGTAAGCCCGCTGGTCCAGCGGACCGAGATCGAGTACGCGGCCGCCCCGAGCGTCACGATCATGCAGCGGGAGTACTTCGCGCCGTCGGCCGGGTTCACCCCGCCGTTCGATGCCGGCCGGCTCACCGCCGTGGACGGCGACCTGACCGTGGCCGACGGGCTGGATCTCCTCCACCTGCCCGGGCACACCCCCGGGTCCCAGGGCGTGCTCCTCGAGACGGCGGCGGGCCCGGTGTGCATACCGGGCGACCAGGTGATGGTGAGCGAGAACATGCGCGCCGAGCTTCCGGTCGGGCTGCACACCGACCTGGAGGCGTGGGAGCGGTCGCACAAGCGCCTGCTCGCGCTGGACGCGCGCATCATCCCGAGCCACGACATGCGCGTCTTCGCCACGGGAAGCGTGCAGAGGCTGGCCGGATGACCCGGCGCGCTGGTAACGTTACCGGAAGCGTTACTAGAAGGCAGGCAAGGCGGGTATCCGTGCGGCGTGCTCCGCAGGAAGGCCAGCACGAAGGAGATGGACATGCTCAAGGGCGTCGGCCGCGACGAAACGACCCGTTACGAGCTCCCTGGCCGGGATTGGTACCTGTGCATCGGGCCGCAGAACTCCGCGGCGGCGAACCTCACGGTCGGAGTCGCCGTCTTTCCTGAGGGCTCGGCCCCCGCCGGGCACGTGCACGACACCCAGGAGGAGGTCATTCACGTCACCACCGGCCACGGGCGGCTGGTCACGCCGCAGGGGACGGTCGAGCTCGAGCCCGGGACCACGGTCTACATCCCGGTCGGGCTGCATCACGCCACCGTCTCGACCGGGCCGGGCCCGCTGGAACTCCTCTGCTCGTTCTCGCCCCCCGTCGTGCCCGGCTCCTACGAGGCCACGTACCGTGCTCAGGGCTGAGCCCGGGACGAGCGATCTGGAGGCGACGGCCCGGGCGGTGCGACGCGAGATCATCCGGTCGGTCGCGCACGCCGGGGGAGGCCACATCGGCGGCCCCCTGTCGGCGGCCGAGATACTGACCGCGCTGTATTTCCGGGTGCTGCGGATCCGGCCCGAGGAGCCCCGCTGGCCCGGCCGCGACCGCTTCATCCTGTCCAAGGGACACAGCGCGATCGGCCTGTACGCCGTGATGGCGCTGCGCGGCTTCTTCCCGGTCGCCGAGCTGAGCACGTTCGACGCGATCGACTCGCGATTGCAGGGGCATCCCGACATGACCTTGCTCCCCGGCCTGGATATGTCCACCGGGTCGCTGGGCCTCGGGCTGGCCGCCGGGGTCGGCGTGGCCCTCGGCGCGAAGCTGGCCGGGCAGGACTTCACCACGTTCGTGATGGTCGGCGACGGCGAGTGCAACGAGGGCGTGGTGTGGGAGAGCGCGCACGTGGCCGAGCGGTACGCCCTGGACAACCTGGTCGTGATCGTCGATCACAACCAGCTGCAGCAGTTCGGCTGGCGCGATCCCGGATCCGGCCGCCGGCTGCCGCCGTATCCGGGCCGCCAGCTGCGGGACCGGTGGGCCGCCTTCGGCTGGCGGGTGCTGGAGGCGGACGGGCACGACATCGCCTCGGTGACCGGCGTGCTGGAGCAGGCCCGCGCGGCCGAGGGCGCCCCGGTCGTGGTCATCGCCCGGACCGTGAAGGGCAAGGGCGTGTCGTTCATGGAGAACGAGTACCTGTGGCACAGCCGGGTACCGACCCCGGACGAGCTGCGGGGCGCGCTCGAGGAACTGGCCGACCCCGTGACGGCCGACGGGGGCAGCTGAGATGGCACTGCCCGCCGGGGCGGCGCTGCGGCAGGTGTTCGGCCAGACCATGGCCGAGCTGGCGGAGGAGGACCCGCGCATCCTGGTGCTCGACGGCGACCTGGGCAGCTCGACGGGCGGCAGCATCTTCGAGGCCGCGCATCCGGCCCGTTACATCCAGGCCGGCATCGCCGAGCAGAACATGCTCGCCATGGCCGCGGGGCTCGCCACCGTCGGCTACCGGCCCTACGTCAGCACCTTCTCCTGCTTCGCGGTGGCCCGCGCGCTGGACTCCATCCGGGTCCTCATCGCCCAGCCCGGGCTCAACGTGAAGATCATGGGAGGTTACGCCGGCCTGCTGACCGGCATGACCGGCAAGACCCACCAGATGTTCGACGACGTGGCCATCATGCGCACGCTGCCGCACATGCTGGTCCTCGCGCCCGCGGACGAGACCGAGGCGCGGCAGGCGATCCGGGCCGTGGCCGGTGTCGAGGCCCCGGCCTACATGCAGATCACCCGGGAGCCGTCCGCCGTCCTGTTCGGCCCGGACTACCGGTTCCGCCTGGGCCGGGCGGTCACCCTGCGCCACGGCGGCGATGCCGCGATCATCTCCACAGGCGTGCAGACGACCAGGGTCTACGAGGCCGCGGAGATCCTGGCCGACCGGGGCATCGAGGTTCATCTGCTGCATGTGCCGACCATCAAGCCCCTGGACGAGGCGGCGGTGGTCGCCGCGGCGCAGGCCACCGGGCTGATCGTCACGGTCGAGGAGCAGAGCGTCCTTGGCGGCCTGGGCGGTGCCGTCGCCGAGGTGCTGGGCGACCGCTTCCCGGTCCCGGTCAAAAGGCTGGGGATCCCGGACCGCTACGGAGAGAGCGGGCCGAACGAGCAGCTCCTCGACAAGTACCGGCTCTCGCCGGCCCGGGTCGCCGAAGACGTCGAAGACCTGGTCAGGACCCAGGGGCGGGCGCGGCAGGGACTGCGGTACCCCGACGGGCGGACCGCCGTGACCGCCGATGGCTAGCTGGCTCGCCTCGCCGGGCGTGGCCGTGCGCCGGATGCCCGCGCGCAAGGGATAATGGCGTCGTGGCCAGACCGCCTCTGGGCCGGGGGCCCACGATCGTGGACGTCGCACGAGCGGCCGGGGTCTCCGTCTCGACAGTTTCGCGGGTCGTCCGCGACCACCCGGACGTGGGCGCGCAGACCAGGGCCCGGGTGCACGCGGCGATCGACCGCCTCGGTTACCGGCCCTCGCCGATCGCGCGCGCCCTGGTGTCCGGTCAGACCCGGCTGCTCGCGCTGCTCGTCAGCGACATCGCCAACCCGTTCTACCCGCAGCTGGCCAAGAGCGTGGAGCAGGCCGCCAAACGCGACGACTACACGGTGATCATCTGCAACACCGAGGACCGGACCGCGGAAACCCGCCGGTACATAGAACGGCTGCTGCGGCAGGGCCTGGACGGCGTCATCCACGCTTCGGTGGCCCGCGACGAGAAGGCGGTCCTCTCGCTGATGGAGGATCCGCGCCGGGTGGTCTTCACCAACCGCCGTCCGGCCAGCGACTCGGTGAGCTATGTCGTATCGGACAACAAGAGCGGCGCCACCGAGCTGACCCGGCACCTTCTGGCCCTCGGGCACCGCAGGATCGGCTTCATCGCCGGGCCGCCGTACGCGCGCAACGCCACCGAGCGCCTGGAGGGGTTCACCGCGGCCATGGCCGAGGTTCCCGACGCCGTGCCGCTCATCGGCCAGGGGGACTTCGACGTCGACAACGGGGGCCGCGCCGTCCACGCCTGGATGGACGCGACGTCCGGTCCCACCGCGATCATCGCGATCAATGACTCCGTCGCGCTGGGCGCACTGGAGGCGCTGACCGCCCGCGGGCTGCGCGTCCCGGACGACGTGGCCCTGGCCGGATTCGACGGTGTCCAGCTGGCCGCCTCCCGCGTCTTCGACCTGACCACCGTCGACCAGCACATCGACCAGATGGGCCGGCTGGCGGTGCGGATCCTGCTGCGCCAGCTGGCCGACAGCGCCAGCCGCGTCCCCACGCATGAGGTTCTGCCCACCGAGTTGCTGCTGCGGGGCAGCACCGAAGGCGTCCCGGTGGCGAGCTAGCCGATACGGAGGGGGAGCGCGCGCGGCCCGCGTATCTGGCCGGCCGACCACGTCACCGCGGACGGGTCGGCCAGGCTGAAGTCCGGGATCCGCTC
>JASIJN010000183.1 GCA_030050125.1 Streptosporangiaceae bacterium
TTGACGAGGGTTGCGCTGAAGCGCGGCCACGCCTGGAGGCCAGCAGCGGATCTCACCGATCTGCTCGAGCCTCCCGCCGGCAAGGCCGGACGGCACCGCCTGGTGCGGCCCCGCTCGCGCTCGCCGCGAACGCCAGTGCTCGGCTAGCCGCTCAATCGCGTTCCTCCCACGCGGGCACGGTGACCCTGGGCGCGGCATGCGGCACGATCGATGCGACGGCGCGGTGCCGGGCGAGGACCTGGTCGGCGGGTCGCTGCGCGTGCCCGCGGGCCGGGGCGTAATGTCCCGGGCAGGCGGCCACCATGTGGATACTCGCAGGATCTCAGCGGCGAGGTGGCGCCATAGTTCGCATGGCGTCGTAGAGTCAGGTATTCAGCGGTTTCGATGGGCAACCATCGATTCGGCTGGTCGGCATGTGACAGGACATCGGTGGTGACCGTGACGGGGTTCCGTGACGGGTCTACAGGGCGGCGGGCACGCTTGTCGTGCGGGCTGGGGGTGCTGTGGTGGCTGCGGTAGGCAGGATCGTGCGCTTTGACCAGGAGCGCGGTTACGGGTTCATCGCGCCGAAGAACGGCGGAGAAGACGTTTTCGTCCACGTCAACGACTTCGGCGAGCATCGGCACCTCGCCCAACCGGGGGTGCCCGTCGAATACGAGGAGGAGGATAGCGACCGGGGCCCGAAGGTCGTTTCCGTCCGCATCGTGGGCGCGCCGCCGCGGCGCCGTGAGGCCGCCGTCAGCACGGGTGGTGCTCAGGCAAGACCCGCGGACGCCGACGCCGACGTGTGCGATGTCCTGTCCCAGCGGGAGTTCAGCGATGAGGTCACCGAGTCGCTCATCGAGGCCGTGCCGTCGCTGACCGCCGGCCAGATCAGCGAGATCCGGCAGCAGATCGTCGCTCTGGCCAGAACACACCGATGGGTCGACTGATCCCCCTGCTTTTCGCCGCGTCACCTAGCGGTGGTCCGCGGACAGGTGCGCCCTGAGTGCGTCGTAGCCGAAGTCGGCCTCCGGGTCACGCCAGACCGAATGCGCGTGGTTCGCCTGGCGCAGGGTGTTGTCGTACTCGATGACCAGCCGCGGGCCCTGCAGGCGGTAGTAGTGCGGCTGGCCTGGTTCGGTGGGTCCGGCCCAGGCCAGGTGGACCTGGTCCAGGACCTCGTCGTCGTCGTAGTCGGCCTGCGGCGAGAGAGCATCGGGCACTCGGCACAGGTAGGCCGAAAGCAGGCCGCGCAGCAGTTCCCGCTGCCCGGAGTTAAGTTCCCGGGCCGGCAGGCCTTTCGGGTGACTGCTCAGCGAGAGCCGCTGGTAATCGTCGGCATCGTAGCCCGACGCCTGTTCGGCGGCGGCGTCCAGCCGGGCTACCTGCTCGGCGAGCGCCGGGTCGGTGAAAGGCCGGCGCCACAGGTCGCGCAGGTACATTGTCCGGTCGCCGTCCGACAGGCGCGGCCGGTTGCCGCCGACGATGTCCGACGGTGCCCGGTCGAGCAGGATCGCGCGGGCGGCCTGGGCCGGTTCGAGAGCACGGACCAGCTCGCGAGCCGCCTGCTCGGCTCCGCCCAGCGGGCACAGCGGCTCGGGTCCGAGCAGCGGCGAGGCCGCCGGGTCCGCGCCGAAGAAGCACGGGGTGGTCGAGCGGACCATCCCGTCCACGATCAGGTTGTTGAGCGAGACGTGGTGGCCGCCGAAGCGCCAGCCCCATGCACCCGAGCCGCCCGGCTCGCCGAACACCCGCAGGTAGTACAGGCCGGGGTCGCGGCCCCGTTCCCGGCCCCAGTTGACGCTCCAGCCCTCCACGTAGTCGAGGACGTTGTCCAGCCCGAGGATGGTGGCGACGGTGACGTACCCGGCGGCGGACAGGCCGGTCGCCACGAGCTGGTGGGCCAGGCGCTGCTGGGCTGGTCGCTGGTCGTTCAGGGTCAGCCCGCCGTGATCCGTGGGCGTGTAGAACCACAGCCTTCGCTCGGCGTCCAGGTCGGCGTTCAGGCTGGGCGCGCTCCCGGTCGCCACCGCACGCTGCGCGGCATCGAGCGCGTCGAGCCACGCCATGGCGGCGGCCGCCATCTGAGCGGCGATCTCGCGGGCCGCGGCGTCCCGGCCCGCCGCCGTTACAGGTGCGTTCAACCTCCCCACCTCCCGACATTTGCCGCCCGCAGCGTCAGCGGGCCGAGGGGTCTTCTCCCAATGTTCCCGGCCGCACCGCGGCCCCACCAGCGTGGATTTCGCCAGGTGGCGGGTTTTCCGGGCTACCCCGGATCCTTACCGCGGTGGGCGCAGACGACCGGGCGGTGCATCAGGCCTGCGGGGCCGCTGTGTCCGCCGTCGCGGCTAGGCCGACGTCACGCTCGCCGACGCCGGGCCCATCCGCGTTTGTCCCGGATCACAGACCGCCGGAAGCGCGCGTTGTGCCTGTGCCCAGTGCCGTGACTGTGGCTTTAGTTACAGACTCAACCCAAAGAGCCTGGCGTCATACTGGTGCAGCTGGTGCAGCTGGTGCAGCTGGTGCAACTGGTGACCGAAGCCGGACCCGACCTGCCGGAGGCGTCATGGCGTTTCCTACCGACCTCGAGATAGCCCGGGGCGCGGCGCTCAAGCCGCTCGAGGATGTGGCCGCCGAGGTGGGTATACCCGGCCACCTGCTGGAGCCCTACGGCGAGCAGGTCATGAAGATCAAGCTGGCGGCGATCGAGGAGCTGGCTGACGCCCCGAAGGCAAGGTACGTGGTGGTGACGGCGGTCACGCCAACGCCGCTCGGCGAGGGCAAGACCACGACGACCGTCGGCCTCGGGCAGGCCTTCAAGCACATCGGCAAGCGGGCGACGATCGCGATCCGGCAGCCGTCCATGGGCCCCACATTCGGGATCAAGGGCGGTGCCGCCGGCGGCGGGTACAGCCAGGTGGTCCCCATGGAGGCGCTGAACCTGCACCTGACCGGGGACATGCACGCGGTCACGGCGGCGCACAACCTGCTGTCCGCGATGATCGACAACCACCTCTACCAGGGCAACGCGCTCGGGCTGGACCTGGACGAGATCACCTGGCGCCGGGTTCTCGACGTCAACGACCGGGCGCTCCGCAACATCGTGATCGGTCTCGGCCCGCGCGCCGACGGCGTGACCAGGCAGACCGGCTTCGACATCACGGCCGCCTCCGAACTGATGGCGACGCTCGCGCTGACCACGTCGCTCGCCGACCTGCGCCAGCGGCTCGGCCGGATCGTCGTCGGCTACACGGCCGACGGCACCCCGGTGACGGCGGAGCAGCTCAGCGCCGCGGGATCGATGGCCGTGATCCTGCGCGACGCGATCAAGCCGAACCTGCTGCAGACGATCGAGAACACCCCGGTGCTGGTGCACACCGGGCCGTTCGGCAACATCGCCACGGGCAACTCCTCGGTGCTTGCCGACCTGATCGGCATCCACACCGGCGACTTCCTCGTGACAGAGGCGGGTTTCGGGGCCGACATGGGGGCCGAACGGTTCTTCAATATCAAGTGCCGCAACTCCGGGCTGGTCCCGGACGCCGCGGTCGTGGTCGCCACCGTGCGGGCGCTCAAGGCGCACTCCGGCAAGTACAAGGTCGTGGCGGGCCGCCCGCTTCCGGAGGAGATGCTCAAGGAGAACCCCGACGACGTCCTGGCGGGCGCGGCCAACCTGCGCAAGCAGCTGGAGAACGTGCGGCTGCACGGGATCTCGCCCGTGGTCTCGATCAGCACGTTCCCGACCGACCATCCGAGCGAGTACCAGGCGATACGCGACGTCGCGGCCGGGATGGGGGCCCGGTCGGCAGTGTCGAGTCACTTCGACAACGGTGGCCGCGGCGCGATCGAACTGGCCGAGGCGGTGGCGGAGGCGGCGGAGGAACCCAGCGACTTCCGCTTCCTGTACCCCGACGAGGCGAGCCTGCGCGAGAAGATCGAGACGGTCGCGACCAGGGTCTACGGCGCCGCCGGGGTGAGCTACTCGGCGCAGGCGGCCAAGCAGCTGGACACCTACGAGCGGGCCGGGTTCGGGCGGCTGCCGGTATGCATCGCCAAGACGCACCTGTCCATCTCGTCCGATCCGGCGCTGAAGGGAGCGCCGGCCGGCTGGACCCTGCCGGTCCGGGAGGTCCGAGCCTCCGTCGGGGCCGGTTTCGTCTACCCGATCTGCGGCGAGATACGGACCATGCCCGGCCTCGGCTCCAGCCCGGCCGCTGCCCGCATCGACCTCGACGCCGACGGGCAGATCGAGGGGCTGTCCTGACCGGGGCTGCGGGCGGGCCGCCGGGACGCGGCTCGTTCC
>JASIJN010000184.1 GCA_030050125.1 Streptosporangiaceae bacterium
CACGGCCGGCGCCAGCCAAGGGGGCCCGGACCGCGAGACGAGGACCGCCCCGGCGACCAGCGCCGCGGCGCCCGCGCCCAGGGCCACCCAGCGGACGTCACGCGGCACCCAGCGGCCGGGCTGCTCGTTCAGCTTCGTCGCGATCACGTCGGCGACGTCGTCAAAGGCCATCTGGGGCAGCTGGGCCCGGTGCGGCCGCAGGTAGATCATCTCGCCGTCGCGCAGGCCCGCCTGGATCGGGGTCATGGCGGGCGAGAACGGCTCCTGGCCCAGTCGCTGCAGCACCCACCCGCCCTTCTCCCCGACCACGTCCGGGCCGTCCAGGCCCGCGTACCTGGCCACGGCCGGGAAGAGATCGGCGAACGACACGTAGCCGGGGAGCGCGATGTCGACGCGCCGGGACGGCCCTACCACCGTGATCCGGCACAGGTCGCTTCCGCCTGCCGTCATCTGCCTACCTCGCAACCTGAGTTGATCAGCGCTACCGGCGCACGCGGACGCCCAAAGGGACGGCCTTCGCGCGCGCCGCCCGGCCGTGCTCCGGAGCCGGCCGCCATTGAGCGCATCGCCCGCTAAGGCGGAAATACGGCCGTAGAATGATAACTCCCCTCAGCGCGGACCAACCGCTCCAATCTGCCGCGCCATGGCCAGCAGCGGCCGGAGAAAGGCTGCCCCGTGAGCACCGTCATCGTCCGTCGCGCCGAGCGGCATGACCCGCCCGAGCTGCCGAGCGGCGAGATCCTGCTCCAGTCGCCGCCGGAGATCCCCGAGGTGACGGCGGACAACTTCCAGCAGACGCTGATGTACCTGCCGATGCTGGCCATGATGGTCGGGATGGGCACCATGTTCGCCGGCCAGAGCTCGAGCCCGATCATTTACGTGGGCGGCGGCGCCATGGCCCTGGGCATGGGCGGCATGATGATCGGCCAGATCGGCCGCGGCAAAGGCGAGCGCAAGAACAAGCTGAATGGCCTGCGCCGCGACTACCTGCGCTACCTGGGCCAGGTCCGGCGCAAGGTACGCCAGGTGGCCAGCGCGCAGCGGGAGGCGCTCGAGTGGGTCAGCCCCGACCCGCGCGCGCTCCCGTCCCTCCTCATCGACCCCGAGCTGCGGCGGGTCTGGGAGCGGCGGGCGTCGAGCGACGACTTCGCCAAGGTCCGCATCGGCACCGGGACGCACCGGCTGGCGGTCCGGCTGGTGCCGCCGGAGACCAAGCCGGTCGAGGATCTCGACCCGCTCTGCGCGGGCGCGCTGCGGCGGTTCATCCGGGCCCACGGCAGCGTTCCCCAGCTGCCGGTCGGCATCGCCCTGCGCTCGTTCGCGCGCATCGCCCCCGGGGGCGAGCCCGAGGCCGCCTACGGCATGCTCCGGGCGATGATCGCGCAGCTAGCGGTGTTCCACTCTCCCGATGACGTCCGGATCTGCGTGTGCGCCTCGCGGGACCGGATGCAGTGGTGGCAGTGGATCAAGTGGCTGCCGCACAACATGCACCCGACGGAGATCGACGCGGCGGGCCCGGTTCGCCTGATGGCTCCCAGCCTGCCGCAGCTCGAGGCGATGATCGCGACCGAGCTCGCCAGCCGCCCCCCGTTCTCGGCGGGCCGGTCGGCGACGCTGCCGTTTCACGTGGTGATCATGGACGGCGGCGAGGGGATCCTGGACTCCCGGCTGGGCACCGACGGCATCGAGGGGGCCGTGCTCATCGACCTGACCCCGGCCTCGGCCTCGGCGCCAGGCACGGCGTCCGCGCCCGCGCTGCGCCTGAGCGTGAGCGCCCGCGGCACCGACATGCTCACCAGGGACCGGACGGGCGCCGAGGTGCGCTCGTCGATCGGCCGCCCGGACGTCATGTCGCTGGCCGAGGCCGACGCGTTCGCCCGCCAGATGGCGCCGCTGCGGCCCGGGATCGGCGCCCGCCCCGACGACCCGCTGGCCGCCGACACCACGCTGACCTCGCTGCTGGGCATCGCCAGTCCGCTCGGGCTGGACGTCACCGCGCTGTGGCGGCCGCGGCCGCCCCGCGGCAGGCTCCGGGTGCCGATCGGCAGCGACGCCGACGGTGCCCCGGTCGACCTGGACATCAAGGAGTCGGCCCAGGGCGGCATGGGCCCGCATGGCCTGGTCATCGGCGCGACCGGGTCGGGCAAGTCGGAGCTGCTCCGGACGCTGGTGCTGGGCCTGGCCCTGACCCATCCCTCGCAGATGCTCAACTTCGTCCTGGTGGACTTCAAGGGCGGCGCGACCTTCCTCGGCCTGGAACGGCTGAGCCATGTGTCCGCCGTGATCACCAACCTGGCCGACGAGCTCCCGCTGGTGGACAGGATGCGCGACGCGCTGAACGGCGAGCTGGTCCGCAGGCAGGAACTGCTGCGCGCGGCGGGGAACTACGCCTCGCTGCGCGACTACACCAGGGCGCGCGAGGAGGGAGCCGACCTGCCGCCGGTGCCGACCCTGTTCGTGGTCATCGACGAGTTCTCCGAGCTGCTCTCGGCCAGGCCGGAATTCATCGACCTGTTCGTCATGATCGGCCGGCTGGGCCGGTCGCTCGGCGTGCATCTGCTGCTCGCCTCGCAGCGCCTGGAGGAAGGCAAGCTGCGCGGCCTGGATACCCACCTGTCCTACCGGATCGGCCTGCGCACGTTCTCCGCGTCGGAATCGCGGGTCGTGCTCGGCGTGCCCGACGCCTACGAGCTGCCGTCCCAGCCGGGCAACGGCTACCTCAAGTTCGACACCGGCGGCATGACCAGGTTCAAGGCGGCGTACGTCTCGGGGCCGGCGGTCCCGGGCCAGACCCGCGCCTCGCAGCGCCGGGTCAAGCCGGTGATCGTGCCGTTCGGCCCCGGCTACATCAGGCCCGAGGTGATCGACGAGAAGCCGCGGCCAGAGGACCAGCACACCGACCCGGGCGAGAGCCTGCTCGGCGTGGTGGTCGGCCAACTGGCCGGCCGCGGGGCGGCCGCGCACCAGATCTGGCTGCCGCCGCTGGACGTGCCGCCCACCCTGGACGAGCTGCTGCCTCCGCTGGGGATCACCGCCCGGTACGGGTTCTCGGTGGAGAGCCAGGACTGGCGGGGCAGGCTCCGCGCCGTCGCCGGCATCGTGGACCGGCCGTTCGATCAGCGCCGGGACCCGCTGTGGGTCGACCTGTCCGGGGCCGCGGGCCACGCCGCGGTGGTGGGCGCGCCGCAGAGCGGCAAGTCCACGATGATGCGGGCCCTGATCAGCTCGCTGGCGCTGCTGCACACGCCGCGAGAGATCCAGTTCTACTGCCTGGACTTCGGCGGCGGGTCGCTGACCGGGCTGGGCGGCCTGCCGCACGTCGGGGGGATCGCCAGCCGGCTGGACGCCACCAGCGTCCGCCGCACGGTGGCCGAGGTCCAGGGCGTGCTCACCCGCCGCGAGCGGGAGTTCGCCGAGCAGAAGATCGAGTCGATGTCCGCGTACCGCCGGATGCGGGCCAGCGGCGAGATCGCGGGGGACGGGTACGGGGACGTGTTCCTGGTCGTGGACGGCTGGCTCACCCTGCGCCAGGACTACGAGCAACTGGAGGCCGAGGTCACCGCGATCGCGGCCCGGGGCCTCGGCTACGGGGTGCACGTGCTGGCCGCCACCGGCAAATGGTCGGAGTTCCGGCCCGCGATCCGCGACCTGTTCGGCACCCGGCTGGAGCTGCGGCTGGGCGACCCGTACGAGTCGGAGGTGGACCGCAGGCTGGCGGCCAACGTGCCAGAGTCCGCGCCCGGCCGTGGCATCACCCGGGAAGGGCTGCACTTCCTGACCGCGTTGCCGCGCATCGACTCGCAGCCCGACGCGGACAGCCTGCCCGACGGGATGCGCAAGATGGTGGAGACGCTGGCCGTCGCGTGGCAGGCAGAGCCGGCGCCGCGAGTCCGGCTGCTCCCGGACGTCCTGCCGGTCAGCGCGCTGCCGGGCGCGGCGCAGGCCGGCCAGAAGATCCCGTTCGGCATCGACGAGAGCACGCTGTCGCCGGTGCTGCTCGACTTCGGCGCCGACCCCCACCTCCTGGTGTTCGGCGACACCGAGTGCGGCAAGTCGAACCTGCTGCGGCTGGTCGCGGAGAGCGTGGTCGGCCGCTACACGCCCGACGAGGCCCGGCTGATCTTCATCGATTACCGCCGGTCGCTGCTGGACAGCGCGGACACCGAGCATTGCATCGGCTACGCCGCATCGTCGGCCGCGGCGGCCCCGCTGATCAACGACGTGCGAGAGGCGCTGGTCAAGCGGCTGCCGCCGCCCGACCTGACCCCGCAGCAGCTGCGCAGCCGGTCCTGGTGGGAGGGCTCGGACCTGTTCCTGGTCGTCGACGACTACGACCTCGTGGCCGGCGCGGCCAACCCGCTGCTCGCGATCGCCGACCTCATCCCCCAGGCCCGTGACATCGGGCTGCACCTGATCCTGGCCCGGTCGGCCGGCGGGGCCGGGCGCGCCATGTTCGACCAGATCATTCAGCGCGTCCGCGAGATGGGCACCCCGGGGATGATCATGTCGGGCAGCAAGGATGAGGGAGCCCTCATCGGCGGGGTCAAGCCGCAGGCCCAGCCGCCTGGCCGCGGCCACTTCGTCGAGCGGAGGTCGGGCAGCCGGCTGGTCCAGATCGCGCTGCTGGACGACGGGGACGCGCCCGTCAAGGGCCAGCACCACGCGCCGCCCGCGGGCCAGGTCTAGGGACCGGCAAGGTTCACCCTGTCCGGGTGACGTCAGTCCGCCGGGCGGGGGTATTCAACTGCCTCGCGAGACACGCCACGTGTGGACTGCCGCTGAAGGAGGCTTCATTGACAACGACCACCGAGCAGATGACCGAGGCAGCGGAGGAGGAGCTCCTCGCTTCGCTGATGAGCCGCCGCGAGGAGGACGACCGGCCGGTCATCGAGTACCCGCTGCTGCTCGCCGCCATGATGCGCCGCCGCCGGGACCGCGGCGAGCGCATGATCGAGCATCCGCTGCTGCTCGCCGCCATGATGCGCCGCCGGGAACGAGACGAGGAAGACGAGCCCATCATCGAGCACCCGCTGCTGCTCGCCGCCATGATGCGCCGCCGGGAGCGCGGCGAGCGCATGATCGAGTACCCGCTGCTGCTCGCCGCCATGATGCGCCGCCGCCACGACGAGGGTGACGTTCTCATGGAGCACCCGCTGATGCTCGCCGCCATGATGCGCCGCCGCCACGACGAGGGTGACGTTCTCATGGAGCACCCGCTGATGCTCGCCGCCATGATGCGCCGCCGCCGGGACCGCGGCGAGCGCATGATCGAGCACCCGCTGCTGCTCGCCGCCATGATGCGCCGCCGCCACGACGACGGTGACGGCCTCATGGAGCACCCGCTGATGCTCGCAGCGCTCGCACGGTAACCGGCGGGCGCGGCGCTGCGCTGATGGTCCGGCAGGGCCTGACCGCGCCCGGGCCCGCGATCGCGGATCCGGGCGTGGCCAGGCTCCGCGCCGCGCTCCCCACGCACCCCAGTAGCTGATGGCCGAGGCGGCCAGAGCCGTGCCGGCACTGACAAACGAAGGAGACAAGCATGCCGGTTGAATCGTCTAAGGAGACGAACGGCGACCAAGTAGAGTCGCTGATCGAGGACTTGATCCAGGAAATTCTGAACGACTCAGGCGGATCTTCCCAATCCTCGGCGCGTGGTATGGCTGCGATGGCCGCCCTCTTCGAGACGGCTATTGGATCCGGCCGGGGAGGTTCGCGGACCTCGATGCTCGAAAGGCTTGTTGTCGCGGAGGCATTCGCGAATGAGCTGGCCGACGCCCTGGCGCCTGCGCTGGCCGAGCAGCTGGCACCGCGACTGATGAAGGCCATGGAGCAGTACATGACCACCGACGCGGCGAGCAAGAAGCCGACGCCGGCGGCCAGGTCGAACGGCCCGGGCAAGAAGCCGGACACGAGGTGATCGTGACCGAACCAATCGCCTGACCTGGGTGGATGGCGAGTCCGCTAGCCTGGGGCCAGTGAAGGCACTGCTCCTGGAGAACATCCATCCCGAGGCCGTCCGGCTGCTCGAAGATGCCGGGCTGGAGGTCGTCCAGCACCGCTCCGCTCTGGGGGAAGCCGACCTGGCCGCCGCGCTGCCCGGCGTGGCGCTGCTCGGGATCCGGTCCAAGACCCGGCTCAGCGCGGCGGCGCTGGCCGGGGCGCCCGGCCTGCTCGCGGTCGGAGCGTTCTGCATCGGCACCGATCAAGTCGACCTGCCGGCGGCCTCGGCGCTCGGTGTCGCCGTCTTCAACGCGCCGTATTCGAATACCCGCAGCGTGGTCGAGCTGACGCTGGCCGAGATCATCGCGCTGACCCGCAGGCTCACCGAGAAGGACCGGGCCCTGCACGCGGGCAGATGGGACAAGTCGGCGGCCGGGGCTCATGAGGTCCGCGGCCGCACGCTCGGAATCGTCGGATACGGCAACATCGGTGCCCAGCTCTCGGTGGTCGGCGAGGCACTGGGAATGCGGGTGGTGTTCTATGACACCGCCGACAGGCTTGCCCTGGGGAACGCGCGCCGCTGCGCCAGCCTGGACGAGCTGCTCGAGCTGTCCGACGTGGTGAGCCTGCACGTGGATGGGCGTCCTTCGAACAGCTCGCTGTTCGGGGAGAAGGAATTCGGCCGGATGCGGCCGGGCGCGCTGTTCCTGAACCTGTGCCGGGGCTTCGTGGTCGACCACGAGGCGCTGCGCCGTCATCTGCTCTGCGGCCACCTCGCCGGGGCGGCGGTCGACGTGTTTCCCGAGGAGCCAAGCTCGGCGGGCGAGGAGTTCGTGTCCGAACTGCGCGGGCTGCCGAACGTGATCCTCACCCCGCACATCGGCGGCTCGACCGAGGAAGCGCAGGCCGACATCGGCGCGTTCGTCGGCGCCAAGCTGGCCGACTTCGTCACCGACGGCGCCACCTCGCTGTCGGTGAACCTGCCGCAGCTGGCGCTGCCCCCGGGTACCGGCTCGCATCGGCTGGCACATATTCACCGCAACGTGCCCGGGGTCATGGCGGAGATCAACTCGGTGCTCGCCGCGCACGGCGTGAATATCGAGGCGCAGATGCTGGGCACGCGGGGCGATCTCGGCTACGCGCTGACCGACATCGGCATCGACTACCCCGACGAGGTCGTGGGCCAGTTGCGGGCGATGAGCCCCACCGTCCGGCTGCGAGTTCTGTCGTGACGCGCGCCCGGCCCGGGCCGGGCGCCGGTCATGGCTCGGCGCGGATGCCGATCGGGCTGCCGGCGGCCAGGCCGAGGTCACGCATGGCCTTGCGGTAGGCGACGGCGACGGCGTCGAAGCGCAGGTGAAGCTCGGCGGCCAGGTCGAACGGCACCCGCTCGGGTCGTTGCGATTCGACCACGACCTGGTCCTGGCCGAAGATGGTGTCCTCGAATTCGCGGATCACCCGGTCTGGCTGATCGGTGTTGTAGTTGCGGCCGATGACCACATAGCCCGCGCAGCGGTCGGCGGCGACCGGCTGGGAGGCGAAGAAGTACACCATGCCGCGTTGCCCGCCCCAGCCCAGCCGCAGCACGATCGTGTAGGGCAGATGCAGCTCGTAGCGGCTGCGCCGCTGCGGCGGCCCGGCCTGCTCGTTGCCGAACACCGGGAAGTCCTCGGTGTTGGGAGCCTCCGGCCGGACGATCTCATACCGCAGCACGTGCCCGTCGGTACGCACCCGGTGGCGGGGAACCACCGGCCGCTGCGGATCGCCGAGCAGCCCCGGATGCACCCAGGGAAAGTGCCCGAAGTCGGTGAAGTTCTCCACCTGGCGGGCCGCGTCGCAGCGCCACCGGTACGGCCCGGCCGCCACGATGACCCACTCGCTGCTTTCCAGCTCCCCGACCTCGGGCAGCGGCCACCGCGGCTCCTCCAGCGCGGCCCAGATCAGCCCGTACCGCTCCCGGGCGCGGAAGGCCCGGACCCGGGCCTTGGCCGGAACCACGGCCGGGTCCTCCTTTTGCGGAATCGCCACGCACCGGCCATCGGCGCCGTACCGCCAGCCGTGGTAGGCACACACGAGTTCATCGCCCCGGACCCAGCCCAGGGACAGCGCGGTGCCGCGGTGCACGCACAGATCCGACATCACCCTCGGCGCGCCGTCGGCCCCGCGCCAGATCACCAGCGGCTCGCCGAGCAGGTCGGCGTGCACCGGCCGGTCACAGACCTGGCTGGCGAACGCGACTGGATGCCAGCAGGCTCGCTGCGCGGCCAGGTCCGCGAATACTCCCGGTGAATTCATCCCCACCCCTGACACCTTCCCGATCCCGGCTGGCGAGGTACCCAGGTTCCGGGTTCTACCCATCAGGGTAGGTTCGGGGCAGCCTGGTGACCCGGAGGAAGATGCGATGGTGGTGCCGCTGGCCGGCCGCGCGGTGGCAGCGGTGGTCGGCGGCCTGCTGGTGATCGCGGCGGTGTCCAGCGTCACGGTCACGCTGATCGTGTCACGGCCGGTCAAAAGCCGGCTGACGCGGTGGGTGGACCGGATGGTCGACTGGACCTACGAGCGAGTAGTCTCGTCGGCCGCCGATTACCGGCGGCGGGATCAGCTGCGCGCCACCCAGGCGGCGGCATTGTTGCTCGCCCAGCTGGCGACGTGGCTCGTCGTGGCGTACGTCGGGTTCGCGCTGCTGCTGTGGCCGTTCGCTGCGCGCGGTCTGGCGTCCGCCTTCGTCGACGCCGGGTCCTCGCTGTTCACCCTCGGTTTCGCCGTGCCGGCCGGGACGGCGCCCGCGGTGATCGTTTTCCTGGCCGCCGCGACCGGGCTGGTGATCCTCGCGCTGCAGATCTCCTACCTGCCCGCCCTGTACGCCGCGTTCAACCGCCGGGAGACTCAGGTGGCTCTGCTCAACGAGCGCGCCGGGGTGCCGTCGTGGGGCCCGGAACTGCTCGCGCGCACCCACTACGCGCTGGGAACAGGGGTATCGACCCTGGATACGATGCCGGATCTCTACAGGCAGTGGGAAATCTGGGCCGCGGACGTCGCCGAGAGCCACACCACCTATCCCGTGCTGGTCCGGTTCCGGTCGCCGGGAGCGCTGTCGTCCTGGGTGACGGCGCTGCTGGCCGTGATGGACTCCGCCTCGCTGTTCCTGGCCCTGGCCCCCCAGGGCGCGCCGGTGGTCCCGGCCCGGCTGTGCCTGCGCGGCGGGTTCAAGTGCTTCAACCGGGTCGCCCGGGCACTGGGCTTCGACATCCCCGAGGAGCCTGGCGCGGACGTCACGATCAGCCTCACCTACGCCGAGTTCCTCGAGGCGGTGGAGCGGATGCGCGAAGTCGGCTTCCCGATCGAGCGCGACCCTGCCGAGGCCTGGCCGGATTTTGTCGGATGGCGGGCCAACTACGAGCGAGCGGCCTACGCGGTGGCCGCCGCGGTCTACGCGGTGCCGGCCCTCTGGTCGGGCCCTCGCAGGCACCCGGTGTCGCCGATCCCGCCCAACCGCCCCCGACCCGGCCGCCCGCCCAAGTAGCGACGGCGGCGGCTGCCGGGTGGCAAGGTCCTCAGCCGGCCGGCGGCTTATCGCCCGGCCACGGGTCGCCGAGGGGGGCCGCGT
>JASIJN010000185.1 GCA_030050125.1 Streptosporangiaceae bacterium
CCGGGCCAGCTTCAGCCGGCGCATGGGGCCGGCCAGGCTCGGCGGCCAGCGCCCCGTGGCCAGGTCGTCGTCGGCCATGACCGCGGCGATCAGGGCGCTGTAGAGGTAGTACGCGGCCAGCCGCTGACGCCCGGTGTCCTCGATGACCTCGTCGAGCCCGGCCGGGTGCGGGGCCCGGCGGGCGGCGTCGGCCCGCAGTTCGGCGAGCGAGACCTCAGCCGTCATGGCCGGCGCCCGGATTCCCGGCCCGCTTCTCGAGCTCGGCGACCCGGTCGATCAGATCGGTGATCAGCGCGTGATGCGCCCGCGCGATCTCGGTCAGCAGCTCCGCGTCACCGCGCAGCTCGTCCCACGCGTCCTGCTGGGCGACCTTCCGGGTGACGGCCCTGGACGCCTCCTGGGCCCGCGCGGCCACGTCCTGGGTCGCGGCGGTGGCCTGCTTGACGCGGTCGTCCTGCTCGACGTTCGACAGAACCGATCGCGCCCGCTCGGCGAACGATCTCATGCGGTGGTCTTCGTTGTCAGCCATGGGCCTGCGCTCCTCGGCAGTGGCCGGCTGGGGAGTTGTCGCGGGCTGCGCGATGCCGGATCGGTGATGATCTGGTGTTGTAGCTCCATCATTGCTCCCGCCGGCGGGGCCCGGCGGGACGGGGTACGCCCGCGCCGGGCGGACCTGTCCGCGCCACGGCGCCCCGAGACGGAGCGTTACGTCTGCGGGGTAGCGTCGGCGGCGTTAGCGGAACTCCAGCCCGTCGAACGTGCCGGACGCCCGCCACTTGTCGATGTAGGCGAAGTAGGCGCTGGCCCCGTACGGGTAGCCGTGGCCGAGGAACACGCCCGGGCCCTGGCCCTCGTTGTTGTAGTAGCCGGGGGTGCAGTCCGGCCCGCCGATGACGCTGCCCGGCCCGGAGAGCAGGAGCTCGACCCACGCGTCCTCGGCGTCCTGCGCGGGCTCGACCTCGGCGAACC
The DNA here is from genome assembly GCA_030050125.1 of Streptosporangiaceae bacterium. The sequence goes on from JASIJN010000185.1 coordinate 970, forward strand.
GGTTGTCCACGGCATGCCTGACGGTCGCCGCGATGGTCCGGGCCGAGTCGACGATGTTGTGCGGCACGTTGGAGATCAGGTTCGCGCCCTGCGTCGGCTGCACGAACAGCAGGTTCGGGAACCCGCGGCTGTGGATGCCGTGCAGCGTGCGCATCCCGTCGGCCCAGTGCTGCGAGAGCGTGCCGCCGCCGCGGCCGGTCACCTCGAAGCCGGCCCGGCGGGCGTAGGGGGTGCCGACCTCGAACCCCGAGGCGTAGACGATGCAGTCGAGCCGGTACTCCCGGCCGGCCGCCACCACCCCGGTCGCGGTGATCTGCCGCACGCCCTTGCCGTCGGTGTCGACCAGGTGCGTGGCCGGGTTGTTGAACGCCTGCAGGTACTCGTCGTGGAAGCACGGCCGCTTGCACAGCTGGCGGTACCAGGCCTTGAGCTTCCGCGCGGTGTCCGGGTCCCGCACGATGAGGTCGGCCCGGGCCCGGATCTCCTCCATCTTCTCGAAGTCGGACTCCTCGTAGGCGGCGAGCATCGCGGCCGTGGTCCGGTTCTCCAGCGGCAGGGCGGCGATCCTGGCCCGCACCCGGCGGGCGATGTCGGTCCAGCCGTCCCGCACCAGGTCCTCGTCCGCGGTCCCCCCGGACTGGTTGGCGGTGAAGTTGTCCAGCCAGCGCTGCTGCCATCCCGGCGTCGCGATCTCGGCGAACCACCCCGGGTCGATCGGGTGGTTGTTCCGCGCGTCGACCGAGGACGGCGTGCGCTGGAACACATACAGCTCACGGCAGTCCCTGGACAGATAAGGAACGCACTGGACCGCGGTCGCGCCGGTGCCGATGATGCCCACCCGGCGGCCGGCCAGCTTGCGCATCGGCGCGCCGCCGGGGTCGCCGCCGGTGTAGTCGTAGTCCCACCGGCTGGTATGGAAACTGCGGCCCCGGAACGATCCGATCCCCGGGATCCCTGGCAGCTTCGGCACGCACAGCAGCCCCGTGCCCAGCACCACGAACCGGGCGGTCAGCCGGTCGCCCCTGCCGGTGTCGATCACCCAGCGAGCGCGAGCCTCGTCCCAGGTCAGCCCGGTCACCTCGGTATGGAAGAGCGCGTCGTCGTAGAGGCCGAACCGCCGGCCGATGAGCTGACAGTGCGCGAGGATCTCCGGGCCGTGCACGTACTTCTCCGTCGGCATGTGCCCGGTCTCTTCCAGCAGCGGCAGGTACACCATCGACGCCGTGTCGCACTGCGCGCCGGGATAGCGGTTCCAGTACCAGGTGCCGCCGAAGTCGCCGCCCTTCTCGATGATGCGGACGTCGACGCCCGCCTCCCTGAGCCTGGCCCCGGCCACCAGGCCGGCGAACCCGCCGCCGACGCACACGACCGTCCGGTGCTCGGTCAGCGGCGCCCGGTCGGTCCACGGCGTGTACGGATCGTCGAGGTAGCGGGCGTACTCCCCGGCGAGGCGGAGGTACTGGTCGTTGCCGTCCGGCCGGAGCCGCTTGTCCCGCTCTTCGGCGTACTTGCGGCGGAGCGCCTCGGTGTCGATACGGCCGGTCACCGGCGATGCCACTCGTCGGCGAGCAGCTGATACGAGCGGACCCGGTCCGCGTGGTCGTGCGTGATCGTGGTGACGACCAGCTCGTCGGCGCTGGTGGCGTCCCGCAACTGCTCCAGCCGGTCGGCGACCTGCTTGGGCGAGCCGGTGAACTGGGTGTCGAGGCGGTCGGCGACGAGGGCGCGGTCGTCGTCGGTCCACCGGTGCGCCCGGGCCTGGGCCGGGCTGGGGAACGCGATGGCGCCGGCGCCGGTGCGGATGCTGAGCACCCAGGAGCCGTATCCGGCGGCCAGGTCGCGGGCCGTCACCTCGTCCTCGGCGACCACCACGTCGGCGGACACGCTGACATACGGCCGGCTCAGCTCGGCCGACGGCCGGAACGCGGCCCGGTAGCCGTCGACCGCCTCCAGCACCGTCGCCGGGCTCACGTGGTAGTTGGCCGCGAACCTGAGCCCTCGCTCGCCTGCCACCTGCGCGCTCTCGCCTCCGCTGCTGCCCAGGATCCAGACCTGCACGCCGGCGTGCTCGCCCGGGATCACGTGCGCCGCCACGCCGTCGGGGGTCCGGTAGCGTCCGGCCAGCAGCGCCAGCACGTCGTCGACCTGCTCAGTGTAGTTCTGCGGCTGCGCGCCGGGCAGCATGAGCAGCTTCTTGTTCAGCGCGAGCCGCGGCGAGGCGAGCAGCCGCTCGAGCGAGAACCGGGGCGGGATCAGCAGCCCGTTCGGCGCTCTCGTGCCGGCCTGGGCGGGACCGGGCGTCCGGGCCTGGCCTGGCCCGGGCCCTCCCGGCGGACGGCCGCCGGAGCGTCCGAGACCGAGGTCGAGCCGGCCGGGGTGCAGCGCGTCGATGAGGCCGAACTCCTCGACGGTGGCCAGAGCGGTGCGGTGCCCCATCTGCACCGCGCCGGAGCCCAGCCGGATCCTGGAGGTGGCCGCGGCGGTCAGCGCGATGACCACCGCGGGCGAGGTGCCGGCCACGCCCGGGTTGAGGTGATGCTCGGCGAACCAGTACCGCAGGTAGCCGGCCCGCTCGGCCTGCTGGGCCAGATCGATGCTGTTGCGCAGCGCCTGGCCGGCGGTGGAGCCCGACGAGATCGGTACCAGGTCCAGCACCGTCAGCGGGGTGTTGCTCATGACGTCGTGTCCTCCTCGGCCTCCTCGGCCGCTGCCGGTCAGCAGCGATGGGTCAGCCGGTGCCGGCCAGGCTCACCGCGCCGGGCGGGGCGGCCAGCGGCGAGAGACCGAGGTTCTCGCGCAGGGTCCGGCCCTCGTACTCGGTTCGGAACACGCCGCGCTCCTGCAGAAGCGGCACCACCGTGTCGGCGAACTCGTCCAGCCCGCCCGGGGTGATGTGCGGCACCAGGATGAACCCGTCGCTGGCGTCGGCCTGGACCAGGCTGTCGATCTGCGCGGCGATCGTGGCCGCCGAGCCGATGAACGACTGCCGCCCGGTCACCTCGATGATCAGCTCTCTGATCGACAGGTTCCCGGCCTCGGCCCTGGCCCGCCACTCCCGTGCCGTCGCCACCGGGTCGCGGTGCATGCGCACGCTGGCCCGGCCCCGGGCGATGGTGTGCTCGCCGGGATCGGGGTCGATCTCCGGGAGCGGCCCGTCCGGGTCGTAGCCGGACAGGTCGCGGTTCCACAGCTGCTCCAGGAACGCGATCGCGGTCGCCCCGCTGACCTGCTGCCGCCGCACCTCCGCGGCCACCTCGGCGGCCTCGGCGTCGGTGTCGGCCAGGACAAACGTCGCCGCGGGCAGGATGAGCAGCTCGCTCGGCGACCGGCCGTACTTCGCCAGCCGGCGCTTGACGTCGGCGTAGAACGCCCGCCCGGCCTCCAGCGTGCCGTGCCGGCTGAAGATCGCGTCAGCGGCCGACGCCGCGAACTCCCGGCCCTGGTCGGAGTCGCCGGCCTGGAAGATCACCGGCCGCCCCTGCGGGCTGCGGGGGACGTTGAACTGGCCGCGGATGTCGAAGTACGCGTCGCGATGGGTGAACCGTCCGGCGTCGGGATCGGCCAGGAACACCCCGGACCGCTGGTCGGCGACGATCTCCCCGCCGTGCCAGGAGTCGAGCAGCTCGCACGTCGTGCTCAGGAAGGTGCGGGCCCGCTCGTACCGGGCCTCCTCCGGCAGGAAGCCGCCGCGCCGGAAGTTCTCCCCGGTGAAGGCGTCCCACGAGGTGACCACGTTCCACGCGGCGCGCCCGCCGGACAGGTGGTCGAGCGAGGCGAACTGGCGCGCGACCTCGTACGGCTCGTTGAAGGTCGAGTTGATCGTTCCGGCCAGGCCCAGGTGGTCGGTGACCGCGGCGAGCGCCGCCAGCACGGTGAAGGTGTCCGGCCGGCCGACGACGTCAAGGTCGTAGATCTTGCCGTTCTGTTCCCGCAGCCGCAGGCCCTCGGCCAGGAACAGGAAGTCGAACCTGGCTCGTTCCGCCGTCCGGGCGAGGTGCGCGAACGAGCTGAACTCGATGTGGCTGCCGGACCGCGGGTCGCTCCACACCGTCGTGTTGTTCACGCCGGGGAAGTGCGCCGCGAGATGGACCTGCTTGCGCGGCCTCGCGGAGCCTGGGTCGGTCATGTCGGATCCTCCGTGGCGCCCGCTGCGGCGCTGGCGTAACGGCTGGCGGGCCGGCCCAGGCCGAGCAGGCCGCGCAGCGTCGGCGCCTCGTACCCGCGCCGGAACACGCCGCGGCGCTGCAACTCCGGCACCAGGTCCCTGGTGATCGCCTCCAGGTCGGCCGGAATGGCTCCGGGCCGCAGGCGGAATCCGGTCAGCCCGGCCCGCCGCCACTCCAGCAGCAGGTCGGCCAGCTCAGGCGCGGTTCCGGTGAAGATCACGGCGTCGCTTTCATAACGCGCCGGTACGAGCGCGTCCAGGCGGTCCAGCCGACTCGCGGCGCTCGCGGCATCAGGGCCGAGGAACACGACCAGGTCGCCGAACACGTGCAGGGGCTCCCCCGCCCGGCCCGCGACGTCCTGGGCGTCCCGGATCTCCCGGACGATCTCGGCGGCGTGGCGCGCGTCGCGCGGGGTCACGAAGCCGACGTCGGCGGCGCGCCCGATCAGGCGGTACGGCACGGCCGCGTGACCGAGGGCGGTGACGACCGGCTGGCCCTGCGGAGGCCTCGGCGTGATCGAGGGGCCCTTGACCGAGAACCAGCGGCCCTCGAAGTCGACGTAGTGCAGCTTGCCGGTGTCGATGAACCGGCCGGTCTCGGCGTCGCGGATCTCCGCGTCGTCCTCCCAGCTGTCCCACAGCCGCCGCAGCACATCCACGTAGTCGGCGGCCTCGTCGAACGCGTCGGCGATCAGCTCGCGGACCTCGGGCCGGTCACGGAGTTCCCCGGGGGACCGTCCCGGCCGGCCGACGCCGAGGTCGGCCGGGCTGAGCGCGGGGACGCTGCGCCGGCCGAAGTGCGCGGCCTCGTGCGGGCTCAGCGACACCCGGATCCGCACGCCGGCCCGCCCGGCGCCGGCGTAGTCGAGCGTGGCGATCGCCTTGGAGACGTGAAACGGCTCGGTATGGGTGGTGATCACCGTCGGGACCAGCCCCACGTGATGCGTCACGGGCGCCGCGCGCGCCGCGATCAGCACCGCGTCGAGCCGGCCGCGGACCTGGTCGGTGCGCCGGTCAGGCCAGCCGGGCTGGCCTGACTGCAGGCTGAGCGCGTCCTCGATGGTGACGAAGTCGATAAGCCCGCGCTCGGCCTCCTGGATGAGATCCACCCAGTACCGGGCGGTCAGCAGCTCGTCCGGGCGGGCTTCCGGCTCGCGCCAGGCGGCCGGATGCCAGCCGGCGCCGTCGAGCGCCACGCTGAGGTGAATGGGTCCGGGCGCGTTGGCGGGCGCGGCGGCGGAGTTCAGGACGTTCTCCCATCTGAGCGGCTTCGTCAAATCTAAATTATCTCGATTGACATTGTCGAATATCTTTCCGGGAAGCGCCGGTGAGCACCGTCACCCGCCCCGGGCGCCGGGGCCCGCCTGGTCGGGGGCCGGTGCGACGTTCCAGCGCCTGGTCAGGCACAAGACCACGAACGCCAGCAGGGCGCCGAGCATGACCAGCGGCGCCAGGTGGGCCAGATCCTGGGCCTGGATGTCGGCCAGCACCCGGCCCATCGTCTGGCGATCGGCCAGCCCCACGCCCGGCATTTCCGCGATGGTGATCGCGCTGAGCCAGGCCAGGACCACCCAGTCGAGCCGCGACGCCGGGTAGAACAGCAGCACGCAAACGATCATCACGCTGTACCAGGCGTACTGATGGGGCCAGACGAGCAACCAGGCGAGGCTGACCGCGAGCGCCCCGCGGATGGCCGGGCGCCCGGCCCATCCGGCGGGCAGGCGGCTCAGCGCGAGCAGCGCCACCGGGATCATCAGGCAGGCTGCCACCAGCACGACATGGTGCAGGCCGATGCCGAGCGGCCGGAAGAGCAGCCCGTAAAAGCCCTGCCCGAAGCCTGCCGAGGCGCGGGCGGCCAGTGCCCTGACCGCGGGCAGGCCGGCCACCGCATAGGAGGGCAGCAAGACCGCCGCGGCCGCCACGATGGCGGCCAACTGCCGACCGGGCCGGCCGCGCAGCGACCAGACGACCGCCAGCCCG
>JASIJN010000186.1 GCA_030050125.1 Streptosporangiaceae bacterium
TCCGGGAGGTCGAGCCGGGGGAGCTGATCGCTATCGACGAGCGCGGCCTGCGGTCGCGCACGTTCGCCGCGTCGCAGCCGCGGGGATGCCTGTTCGAGTACGTGTACCTGGCCCGGCCGGACACCACGATCGCGGGCCGGAGCGTGCAGGCCACCAGGGTCGCGGTCGGCCGCAGGCTCGCCGCCGAGCACCCGGCCGAGGCCGACCTGGTCATCCCGGTGCCGGAGTCCGGCACCCCGGCGGCGATCGGTTACGCCGAGGCCAGCGGGATCCCCTACGGGCAGGGGCTGGTCAAGAACTCTTACGTCGGCCGGACTTTCATTCAGCCCAGCCAGACCATCCGGCAGCGCGGGATCCGGCTCAAGCTGAACCCGCTCCGGGACGTCATCGCGGGCAAGAGGGTCGTGGTGGTGGACGATTCCATCGTTCGCGGCAACACCCAGCGCGCGATCGTGGCCATGCTGCGCGAGGCGGGCGCGGCGCAGGTGCACGTCCGGATCTCCAGTCCGCCGGTGGCCTGGCCGTGCTTCTACGGGATCGACTTCGCGACCCGGGCCGAGCTGATCGCGGGCAGCCTGTCGGTCGAGGAGATCCGGGTGTCGATCGGAGCCGACTCGCTCGGTTACGTCTCACTGGACGGCCTGATCGCGGCGACCACGCTGCCGGCCGCCCGGCTGTGCCGGGCCTGCTTCGACGGTGAGTACCCGCTCGGGGTGGTCCCGGCCGAGCAGGGGAAGTACCTGCTAGAAGACGTGGTGGTGAGTTCGGCGCGGACCGGCTCGTGAACGCCGCTGGCCTTCCCGGGCCCGCCGATTCCGCGCGCCCTGGCCTGAGCTACGCGCGGGCGGGCGTGGACATCGAGGCCGGCGACCGCGCGGTCGGCCTGATCCGGGCCGCGGTGGCCCGTGCCGCCCGGCCCGAGGTGATCGGCGGCATCGGCGGCTTCGCCGGGCTTTTCGATGCCTCCCGGCTGACCCGGTACCGGCACCCCCTGCTGGCCTCGGCCACCGACGGTGTCGGCACCAAGGTGATGATCGCCAGGGAACTCGGCGTCTACGACACGATCGGGATCGACCTCGTCGCCATGGTGGCGGATGATCTCGTGGTGTGCGGGGCCGAGCCGTTGTTCCTGACCGACTACGTGGTATGCGGCCGGGTCGAGCCGGAGCGGGTGGCGGCGATCGTCGGCGGGGTGGCCGAGGGATGCGTCCAGGCGGGCTGCGCGCTGATCGGCGGGGAGACGGCGGAGCATCCCGGGCACCTGGCCCCCGGCGACTTTGACCTGGCTGGCGCCGCGACCGGGGTGGTGGAGGCCGACCGGCTGCTCGGGCCGCAGCGGGTCAGGCCCGGCGACGTCGTGATCGCGATGGCATCATCGGGCCTGCATTCGAACGGGTTCTCGCTGGTCAGGCGGATACTGGCCGAGGCGCGCCCGGCGCTGCGGCTGGACGCGGTGCCGCCGGAACTCGGCCGGCCGCTCGGCGAGGAGTTGCTGACCCCGACTCGCGTCTATGCCCGCGACTGCCTGGCCCTCGCGGACGGCCGCGGCGTGCACGCGTTCGCGCATGTGACAGGGGGCGGGCTCGCGCTGAACCTGTCCCGGGTGCTTCCGCCGCAGGCCGACGCAGTGCTGAACCGCGCCACGTGGCGACCGCAGCCCGTCTTTCGCCTCCTGGCGGAGCATGGCGGGGTCGCCGACGACGAGATGGAACGGGTCTTCAACATGGGCGTGGGCATGGTGGCCGTGGTCGCCGCGGAAGACGCCGACGCCGCGCTCGGCCTCCTGGCGTCCCGTGGCGTGCCCGCCTGGCTGGCAGGTGAGATCACCGAAGGCGCGGGTGTCGCCCGCCTCGTCGGCGGGCATCCCGCCGGATCCCAGGCTTAGCTGCCGCTGGCTTAGCTGCCGTTCGCCCTGGTTACCCGGACGCCAGCGCTGCCCTCGGCCCGCGAGTAGTCCCGGGCCGGGTCGCCGATGTCCTCGTCGTCGAAGTCCTCATCGAGGTCGTCTTCGTCGTCGAAGTCGTCGTCGTCCTCATCGTCGAGGTCGTCTTCGTCGTCGAAATCGTCTTCGTCGTCGAAGTCGTCGTCCTCGTCCTCGTCGTCCTCATCGTCGAGGTCGTCTTCGTCGTCCTCGTCGTCGTCGTCCACGGAGTAGCGGCTCGCGAAGTCCGCGTACGGGTCGTGATCGTCCGCGTCATGCCGGTCCGTGCCGACACCAAACTCAGCCCGCAGCTGGTCAAGGTCCATGCCCCCGCCGCTGTACTTGAGCTGGCGGGCAACCTTCACCTGCTTGGCCTTGGCTCGGCCGCGCCCCATTGGCTCGACCCCCTCGAACGTACGGGAAACCCGGTCAGGGCCCCTAGTCACCGCACTGATCGTCTGCCCTCAGCGCGCTGACGCTTGCGGGCTTCTCGCACGGTGACACGACCCGCCGTCTCTCCACCGCCCGGAGTTGCGGCGCGCTCGTTCTTCCGTGCAGATACAACGGTACCTGGTTTGAGCGGTCGGCGCCTCCGGGCATTGCGGACGGCTAGGGTCCAGATTCCCTGTGACCAGGTTTCCCGGTACCGCTCCGGCTCGTTGGCCCGCCGGATTTCTCGAATACGTTGGTGGCTACGGTGACTCTCGGCTCAGCCCGCGGTCGCCATCGACGCGGACATCAGGAACCGAGGCTATGCCGAAGATGTCAGGCCCCACGCGGCGGAGACACTCCGCTGCAATCTCATAAGGCCCAGGACTTCAGTTGAGGGGCACCGGTATGTCACGATTGATCATGCTGCCGTGCGCTGCCTATCTGCGGGTGTATGAGCCGCTATCCGCTTTCGGGCGGACGGAGCGGGCCCGCTGGGAGGCGTATGCCGCATCCGCGGACAGGCCGCGTAGGGCGGATGCCCTGGAGGCGGAGCGCGAGGAGGCGCTGCGCAGGATCATCGCACTGCCGCCGATCGTTGCCCCGGCACGGGAGAGTGAACACGCATACGTGCGCTGGGCCGACGGGACCACCTATGTGTGCCCATGGCAGACGAGGCTCCGGTCTTGGCTGGCCTTGGGCAGGCTCCGGGCCACGGCCTCGCCGCCGCTTGCGGACGCCTTCGCGCCCGCGCAGGCCGACCGGGCCGCCGGCGACTTCGCCCGGTGGGAGGGGAAGGAGATGGCGCCGCGGGTCTACATCCAGAGCAGTACCTGGTCCGTGCCGCCTACCTGGTTTGTTCCGTTCGCACCGACCGAGCGCTGGCTGGTGCTGGGCACCGCCAGTGACCGGGACGGCAGCCGCCCGGCCACGGCGTCGGCCACCCGCACGCTCATCTACGCCACCACCATGGCTCAGGCCCGGCGCCGGGTAGCGCGGGCCCTGGCCACGGTCCGCCGTGTGCCCGGCACCTCCCCGGGGCCGCGTCCGCCCGGAAAAGACGCAGATGACGGGGCACCGGCAGCGGCTGACCTTGTGCGAGCTACCGTTGCACTTGAGGAGATTGGGCGGTGGCTCGAGGAGTTCCATCCCCACTCGCTGGTAGAACTTGATTACGGAGGGTTGGTCCAGCTGCTCGACGACGATGCGCTCCGAGCGGACCAGTCAGTGGCTGAGGTGTCCGCCGCCGTCAGCGCCCTGGGAAACAGGGAGTTTGAGCTGGCAGCCGCCATGTACCAGCGGCTACGAGCCAGGTGGCGGGAGTTGGAGGCAGTCGAGCTAGGAAGCTGAGGGGAGGGGGGGATGACTTTTCCGAATCTGCCCGTTGCGACGCTGCGTGTCGCTAGAATCACGCAGCGTGACTCGGATCGATGGAGCAAACGAGGCAGACTCGCGAAGAATCTTTTGCTCCTGGTGGTCGACTTGTCACCGCTGGTGATGGCAATATGGTCTGAGTAGACCATATGGGACATCCACGGCAGGCTCCCCAAAGGAGCCCAGGCACAGCAATAAACGCAGGATCGCAGTACCGGTCCAGGAGGAGAGGCCGTCAACATGTCTGCACGCACGCCAGAGGCCGAGCCTCTGCTGACTCCAGCAGAGGTCGCGACCATGTTCCGGGTTGACCCGAAGACCGTCACACGGTGGGCCAAGGCCGGGAAGCTGACTTCCATCCGTACGCTCGGCGGGCACCGCCGGTACCGGGAGACAGAGGTTCGCGCACTGCTCGCGGGCATACCGCAGCAGCGGTCGGAGTAAAGCCTGGCCGCGAACCTGGTGATGGTGCAGCCAGGGAAGGCGCGCGGTAACGCGCGATGGCGGCTATGGCAGAGCAGGAACAAGGGGGGGTCGGCCCCGGCGGCGAAAGCACCGCACAGAGGGCCCAGTCCGCACCGGGCGCTCGCAGAGCGCCCGTCTAGAGGTGTGGCAGAGCCGGGGTCGATCCGGCCTCCCGGGTAAATACCCTTTAAGGCGCTATAGCGCAGTTAGAGCGCAGTTCGGGGACATGTTCGTTACCGGGAATTAACTCTCAGGTGAATTCCGACGCCCGGGGGGCGTTGCCATCCAGACCCTCCCATCACTTTCAGTATTCGGTCTTCAACTTTCCGTAATCGCGCTTGTCGTGGCGGGTGCTACGCCATACTGGTCGCCGTGCCACCGACCGCAGGGGAAACGGCGGTGGCGGACGGGGCGTTCGCGCAGCGGAACCGCACGCCCGCGGGGGCTCGTATCCGCGTGTCGGCAATATGCGCAGGCCCGGGGGTCGCCAACCTGCAAGGTGTGCCGTCGCTACGAGGGGGAGAGATCGCAATGCGTGATCCAGAGTTGATGATGCGTGCGCAGCTGGCCGCAACCGAGCTGGAGCGGGCCTGGGATCGCTGGCGCACGATACACGGGCTAGGCACGGGGGCACTGCCGCCTGTTTCCAGCTATGTGGGCTACTCGATGGAAGAGCCATGGGGGCAGCCGCGCGTGGTGTTCGGCATGGATGCTCGCGAGGCAGAGCAGTTCGCCGCGCTCCTCGATCGCCACGACTGCGCCGGGCCGGTTTACGCGGCGATGACCGCCCAGCCGGGGACATGGGGCGGTACGGGGGCGGAGGTGCGGGCAGATACGCGGGCGGACCCGGACACGGCCGGCGGCTCGATCGACCCCGGTCGCGGGCGGGTCCGGGTTCCGTCGCAGGTCCAGTCCGAGGCGGTGCGCCGGCAGGCAGCGGCCGAGGCGTCATCGGCGGAGATGCTGCTGGGCACGCGGGAGCCGCGGCCGCAGGCAGACGCGGCCGGGCCGGGCCCGGTCGCGGCCGAGGACCTGGCGGATCCGGCTGCCCAGGGAGAGGGCCAGGATCGCGACACCGGGGAGTCCGGCCTGCCGGCGTTCCGGCCGCGGCGCGAGCCGGTTCCTTACCCCGACGACCCGACCGAGGCGGTGCCGGTCCTGGGCCCGCCGGCCGAGCCT
>JASIJN010000187.1 GCA_030050125.1 Streptosporangiaceae bacterium
ACGCTGCCGGGCACGGCGGCGGAGCCGCTCCTGCCCGAGCAGAGCCTCAGCCTCGGCGAGGCTCTGGGCGCGTACACGGCGGGCTCGGCCTACGTCAACCACCTCGACGAGACCGGCGCCATCGAGCCGGGCATGCTCGCGGACCTGGTCGTGCTGGACCGGGACCCGTTCGACGGCCCGCCGGACGCGATCGCCGACACCGGGGTGCGGTTCACCTACGTGGGCGGCCAGCAGGTCTACGCGGCACCGTGACAGGCCGGGTGTCTAGGGTGGTAGCCGGGTAAGCCGAGCGAGGAGGTGGCCGGATGGAGTCGATACCGCTGGGTCGCGGCGGGCCGCGGGTATCCAGGGTCGGCCTCGGCCTGATGGGCATGTCCGGCATCTACGGGCCGGCCGACGAGGACGAGAGCATCGCGACGATCCGCGCGGCCATCGACGCCGGGATCACGCTGCTCGACACCGGCGACTTCTACGGCATGGGCCACAACGAGATGCTGCTGCGCGACGCCCTGCGCGGCGTGGACCGCGGCAGCGTGTTCATCCAGGTCAAGTTCGGCGGCCAGCGCGACCCGCGCGGGGCGTTCATCGGGCACGACGCCAGCCCGGTCATGGTCAAGAACTCGCTGGCCTACACCCTGAAGCGCCTCGGCACCGACTACGTCGACCTGTACCAGCCCGCCCGGCTCGACCCGCGCGTCCCGATCGAGGACACGGTCGGCGCGATCGTCGAGATGATCGAGGCGGGCTTCGTCCGCTACCTCGGCCTGTCCGAGATGGGCGCCGCCACCATCCGGCGCGCCCACGCGGTGCACCCGGTCACCGCGCTGCAGATCGAATACTCCCTGATGAGCCGGGGGATCGAGGCGCGGATCCTGCCGACGGTCCGCGAGCTCGGCATCGGCGTGACCGCCTACGGTGTGCTGTCCCGCGGGCTGCTCTCGACGGCGAGCGCCCGGGCGATCGGCCCGGACGACCCGCGGATCAGGTTCCCCCGGTTCCGGGCCGAGAACCTGGAACGGAACCTGGACCTGCTGGCCGAGCTGGAGAAGATCGCGCACGAGCACGGCGCCACCACCGCCCAGCTGGCCATCGCCTGGGTCTTGTCCCGCGGCACGGACATCGTCCCGCTGATCGGCACCAAGCGTCGCGACCGGCTCGCCGAGGCCCTGGGCGCCCTGGAGCTGCGGCTCGACCCCGGCGAGCTGGCCGCCCTGGAGGCGGCTGTCCCGCCGGGCCAGGTCGCCGGCGACCGTTACGAGGCCGCCCAGATGGCGGCGCTGGACAGCGAAAGGCAATAAAAGTAACGCACCGGCACCGGCCCTACTAGCTGATCAGCCCGAGCGCGGGCGGCGCGGCGAACTCGATGTACAGGGCCTGTTGCCCGTCGAACCGGACCGTCTCGGCGCGGGCAGGACGGTAAGCGGGCGGCTGGTCGCGCAGGCCGGCGAGCGCCGAGCGGACGTTGGCCACGGCACCGGTCTCGGCCAGGTAGACCGCACGCAGCGGCATCCCCGAGCTGGCGCCGGGCCCGGCGTCGCCGAACCCAAGGACGTTGAGATTGCTCGCTGATGTCGCCAGGAAGAGCGTGAACGCCAGCAGCAATCGCGAGTCGACCTGGCCGGCCAGCATCTGCCGCCGCGCGGCGGCTGGGAGGATCATCCGGTGGTTCGCGGACAGCGCGGTCCCGATGTTCTTGCGCTGCTGCACGTCGGTGTCGAGCTGCGATAGGTAGGCGGCCGAGCCGTGCTGGGCAACCACCCGCACCTCGATCTCAGCTCTCCCGGAGCCGAAGCACGCGAGCGTGGTCGGCGCGTAGACCGAGTCGAGACGGCCGCCGAACAGCTGACGGATGGCGGCCGTGGAGACGACGATCTCGGAGCCCAGAACATTCTGGTCCGCCGAGTTCATCACGAGCAGGTTGCCGGTGCTGACCCCGTTTGCCTCCAGCGTCTGGCACATGGCGAGGTCACAGGACACCACGTCGCTGGGGCTGACCTGCTGGGCGATCCAGGCCGCCGCTTCGTTGCGCAGCGCCGTCCCGCTCCCGTCCGGGGGCGCCGCGGAGTGTCTGAACATCATGATCGCGACCGGCCCGGCGGCCACGACCACCGCCGCGGCCGCGATCAGCGCAATGATTCGGCTGCGGTGACGGGCCGGTGCCTGATGCCCCGCCCGCCGCGGGTACTCGAGCACGTCCGCTCCCGCGGCGGCGTGCGGCTCGGCAGCGTCGTCGGAGTCCGCGGCGATGTCTGACTTGACAGCGCCGTCCGCCCGGGCCGCGCCGTTCGTGCTGGCCGCGCCCTCCGTGGTGGCGGCGATCAATTGCGTCGTGTGGTCAGGACCAGCCGGGGCAGGCCGCGGCGATCGCTCTCCCATGGCGGCGCGTTCCCATTCGGCCCACTCGCGTTCGGCTTCCGCGGCGTTCTGGCGTTCTCGTTCGGCCTTCTCCCGCTCGGCTCGCGCCGCCTTCTCAGGTTCGCTTTCCGCCTGCTCGCGCTCGGCTCGTTCCGCGCGTTCGCGTTCGGCCCGCTCGCGCTCGGCCCGTTCGGCGCGCTCCCGTTGGGCCTGGGCTGCCCGCTCATATGCGGCGCGTTCTCGCTCGCGTGCCGCCCGGTCGCGTTCGGCCTGCTCTCGTTCGGTTTGTTCCCGTTCGGCTTGTTCGCGTGCGGCCCGGTCGCGTTCGGCTTGTTCTCGTTCGGCTTGTTCGGTGCGCTCCCGCTCGGCCCGCGCGGCAGCCTCCTGCTCGGCCTGTTCCCGCGCGGCACGCTCCCGGTCGCGGACGACCTGCTCGGCGTAGGCTGCCAGCTCGGCCTTTCGGGCGCGTTCGCGTTCGGCTTCTTCGCCTGCGGCGCGTTCGCGGTCGGCCCGTGCGGCGCGTTCGCGATCGGCCTGGGCCAGGCGTTCGCGCCTCTCGGCCCGGCGGTCCCGCTTCGCGGCGTGGTCCCCCCGCCCGGGCTTTGCCGCCTGGCCCGGGGGAGCGATGTGGTGCGGCGGCGCGGCGGTGGCGTCCGCGATGCCCGGACTAGCGATGGCTCCCGACGCCGTCAACCGCGGCAGCTCGTCGGTGGCGTAGTCAGCATCCTCGTCCGACAAGCGCCCGCGGAACGGGATGGTCAGCTTGGGGCGCACCCCGTTGGATGATTTCGTTCCACCGTCCGGAGCAAATCCGGACCGATGCGACCGGGCGGACTGCTCGACGGACGCTCCCCGGTCCCGGCGGCCCTCCTCCTCTTGCTTCGCCTTGGCGTGTGCAGCGTTGACGACAGCTTGCATACGCTGAAGCAATTCCGTCGGCAGCTCCGGCCGTGCCGACGATGCCGGTGCGGCATGGGTGGCTCCCGGAACACGCCGCGTGAGCGGCTCTTTGCTTTTTTCATCTCCCATGCGGCCAACCCCCCAGGGCACGCGCGTACCATGACGCGACCCCCGCAAGACAGCGCAGCACAGGACGCCGCGTCGTTCAAGTGAAATGACCTATTGTCACTAAATAGATGCGTAATGAGCCCGCAAAACGGACAGGGCGGCGGTTACGTCGGGTCACCACGGCGTCGGCTCCACGGTGCTCGCACCATCACGGAACGTCACCGCCATGTTGGCCGCGAGCGCGATGCTGCCGTTCGGATACGGAAGATTCGGCAAACGTCCTACGTCGAGGTTCATCCGCCAGCACCTTCCCTATAGGGGTATTCCTG
>JASIJN010000188.1 GCA_030050125.1 Streptosporangiaceae bacterium
CCGCCCGCCGCTGGAGCTGCGCGGCCAGCGCCAGCGCGGGCTGGCCGAACGGCACGCCGTCCAGCGCCGAGCCCGGCCCGCCGCCCTTGGCCGCGCGCTCCGCCGCCTTGATCGCGTCCCAGTTCTGCTTGACCTCGTCCGGACCGGACACCCTGACGTCGCCGAACACGTGCGGGTGGCGGCGCACCAGCTTGGCGGCGATCCCTTCGGCCACGTCGTCGATGGTGTACCCGGTGCCGTCGCCGCGCTCGGAGGCGACCTCCGCGTGGAAGATCACTTGCAGCAGAACGTCGCCGAGCTCCTCGCGCAGCGCCTCGTGGTCCCCGCTCTCCAGCGCCTCCAGCGCCTCGTAGCTCTCCTCGAGCAGGTGCGGGGCCAGGGACTGGTGGGTCTGCCTCGCGTCCCAGGGACATTCCTGCCGCAGCCTGGCCATGACGGTCACCAGCTCGAGGAGCCGTGCTCCGGGCGTATCGGTCACCGCTCCGGCCGCGGCGTCGCGCTCGTCCATGATGCCCAGGCCAGCTAGCAGGGCGCAGTCAGCACCGGCCGGGAAGCGGCGGGCGTCGGGGCGGCTGACTGCGGCTTGGACAGCGTGGTCGGGGCCAGGACGACCGAGAAGTCGCTGTAGTCGAGCACGCCGAACTGCGGGTTGACCTGGATGTTCAGGCTCTTGGCCGCCAGGCACTGTGACCTGTTGAACTTGTTCACCAGGACCTGCTGCGCCGAGGTGCTGGTCGGCAGCGTCCCGCCGTCGAGGCGGTCCATCAGCTTGGTCTGGATCGCCTGGTACCGCCCCAGCGCGCTGAGCTGGTCCGGCGGCAGGCCGTTGGCCACCGCCACCTGGGTCAGCGTGGCGTTCTGGTCCTGCAGCCGGATCGAGGCACTGATCGCGGCCAGCGCGTTCTGCACGTCGGCCGGGGTCACCGTGATCCCCTCGCGCTGGGCGAGCTGGTCCCGGACCTCGAACCGGATCAGCCAGGAAAGCACCTCTTGCGGCATCTGGGACGCGGGGAACTGCAGCTGGATCTGCTTCTTGTCCGCCAGGTAGGCGGCGTCCAGGTCGTTCACCTCGTTGGACAAGGTGGCGGACGAGATCCGCTCGTTGCCGGCGATCGCGGCGGCTCCCAGCCTCACCGACCCGCACGCGGTGACCGCGATGCCGACGCCGAGCACGGCGGCGGCCAGCTTGATGACGCGACGCCGAGCCCGCGGGGGGGCCGGGGGCTGCCGGGGGGTCGCCTCCCCTGGGGTGATCAAGGTGCGCGGCACGTGGACGCTCCTTTGTTTCCTCACGCTTGATGTCCGGCCACGTCTGCCTCGCCGAACACGGCCTCGACCAGCTCCTCGCACCAGGCGAGGAGCTCCTGATCGCGCAGTGGCGGGGCGCCCGGGGACACGGCCGACCGCGCCGGGGCCGACCGGCCGGAGCCAGTCCGTGCGCCGTCGGCCTTCGGCACGGGTACGAGCATGGTACGCACCGCCGGCTTGAGCAGCGTCCTCGGGTACAGCCGCTGGACCCTGACCTCGCGCGACTCCGGCAGCTGCACCGGAGAGAACCGGATGTGGTTGCCCTGCTGCGCGATGTCGGTGAGCCCGGCCCGCCGGGCCCTGGCCCGAAGCCGCGCGACCGCGAGCAGGCCAAGCACCGGCTCGGGCGGCGGCCCGTACCGGTCGGTCAGCTCGTCGAGGACCGCCCTGATGTCGGCTTCGGAGTCGATCGCGGCGATCCTGGTGTAGGCCTCGAGGCGCAGCCGCTCGCCGGGAACGTAGTCGTGCGGGATGTGCGCGTTGACCGGCAGTTCGACCCGCACCTCCGGCCGCTCGGCCGGGCCCTGGCCGCGCAGTTCGGTCACGGCCTCGCCGATCATCCGCACGTACAGGTCGAAGCCGACGCCCGCGATGTGCCCGGACTGCTCGCCGCCCAGCAGGTTGCCCGCGCCGCGGATCTCCAGGTCCTTCAGCGCGACGTACATGCCGGCGCCGGTGCCGGTGTGCTGCTGCACCGTGGCCAGGCGCTCGTGCGCGGTCTCGGTGAGCGGCTTCTCCGGCGGGAACAGGAAGTAGCAGTAGCCGCGCTCCCTGGCCCGGCCGACCCGGCCGCGGAGCTGGTGCAGCTGGGGCAGCCCGTAGGCATCGGCGCGGTCCACGATCAGGGTGTTGGCGTTCGGGATGTCGAGCCCGGATTCCACGATCGTGGTCGACACCAGCACGTCGTGGCTGCGCTCGAGGAACTCGCCCATGACCCTTTCGAGCACGTGCTCGTTCATCTGGCCGTGCGCCACCGCGACCCTGGCCTCGGGCACGAGGTCGGCGATCCGCGCGGCGACCCGGCCGATCGAGGACACCCGGTTGTGCACGAAGAACGTCTGGCCGTCGCGGAGCAGCTCGCGCCGGATCGCGGCCGCGATCTGCTTCTCGTCGTAGGGCCCGACGAAGGTCAGCACCGGGTGCCGTTCCTCCGGCGGGGTCTGGATCGTGGACATCTCCCTGATCCCGGCCACGCCCATCTCCAGCGTGCGCGGGATCGGCGTGGCCGACATCGCGAGCACGTCGATCTCGGTGCGCAGCCGCTTGAAGAACTCCTTGTGCTCGACGCCGAACCGCTGCTCCTCGTCGATGATGACCAGGCCGAGCTGACGGAACCTGACCTCGGGCGACAGCAGCCGGTGGGTGCCGATCACCACGTCGACCTTGCCCTCGGCCAGGCCCGCCAGGGTGTCTGCCACCTCGGCGTCGCTCTGGAACCGGGACATCGGCCGGATCGTCACCGGGAACGGCGCGTAGCGCTCGCTGAACGTGGCCAGGTGCTGCTGGGCCAGCAGCGTGGTCGGCACCAGCACCGCGACCTGCCTGCCGTCCTGCACCGCCTTGAACGCCGCGCGCACCGCGATCTCGGTCTTGCCGTAGCCGACGTCGCCGCAGATCAGCCTGTCCATGGGCACGGGCTTCTCCATGTCCCGCTTGACCTCGTCGATGGCGGCGAGCTGGTCGGGCGTCTCGGCGTACGGGAACGCGTCCTCGAGCTCGCGCTGCCACGGCGTGTCCATGCCGAACGCGTGGCCGGGCGAGGCGGTGCGGGCCGAGTA
>JASIJN010000189.1 GCA_030050125.1 Streptosporangiaceae bacterium
TCGCCGCTGATTTCCTCGAAACCGAGCCGGCCGAAGAATTTCACGGCAAAGGTCAGCACGAAGACCCGCCGCACGCCCACCTCGCGCGCCCGCGCCAGCAGTGCCTCGACGATCGAGTGCCCGATGCCCTCGCCCTGGAACTCCTCGTCCACCGCGATCGTGCGGATCTCGGCCAGGTCCTCCCACATGACGTGCAGAGCGCCGCAGCCGACCACCCGGGAGTCCGTGGCCCGCTGCGCGACGAGGAACTCCTGGATGTCCTCGTACAGGGTGACGGTCGCCTTGTCCAGCAGCCGGCCGGTCTCCACGTTCGCGTCCACGAGGCGGCGGATCGATCGTACGTCGCTGGTGCGAGCCGACCTGACCTCGTAATTCATCGCCGCCGTACCATCCTTACCGAAAGTGCCACCAAATGTTACCGAACGGGTACGCATTGCTTCCGGCTGGACCCCGGAAGTCGCTCCGGCACAGGCCGCGCACCAGCAATTTCACTCATTCGCATGTGCGCGATGCCCCACTTAGATTAACCTGCAACGCTGTTACCAGTTGCGCTCCGCTCTCACAAGGGCGAGCGGACAACCCGCCGAGTTCCTGGCACGCGGCAACGTGTTCTGGGGAGCCGGGGACCCATCCTCCCCGGGGTGAATCGGCAGGTGACGGTCTGCTCCTGCGGATCGTGGCCCGCCGTAGGGCTGCTCCGGCCCGAACCCGTCAGCTAACCCGGTAGGCGGCCTAGGAGAGGAGACTCCACGTGGAGTTCTTGCCCCATGGCAGGTACGGCAAGACTGGGTCACTGGGGATCGGCGCCCGCGGGAACGCACCACGGGGCGCGAGGCGGGTGCGGGGTCGAGTGGCCATCCTGGCCGGCGCGGCGACGCTGATGAGCATGGCGCTGCCGGCCGGAATCGGCAGCGCCGCCAGCACGGGAACCCCGGCCAGCCTGCAGGCCACCGTGGCCGAGGCGAACAAGCTGTCCAACCAGATCGACATTCTCGGGCAGCAGTACGACCAGCTCAGGATCCAGCTCACCGAGGCGCGCGAGGAAGCCCAGGTGGCCAACGAGACCGCCACGCGCGACCAGCGGGCGCTCGGGGCCGGGCAGGCGGCCGTCGGCGAGATCGCGGCCGAGGGATTCATGCAGGGCGGCCTCAGCCCGACGATCGTGCTGCTGCAGAGCGCCGACCCGCAGCAGTTCCTGGACCGGGCGTCGATCATGCTGCAGCTCACGCACGAGCAGGACGGCACGATGAGCCTGCTAGCGAGCGCCGAGGGCGCGGCGAACCGGGCCAAGGCGACCGCGGCCCAGGCGGCCGGGCAGGCCGCGAGCCTGGCCGCGGCGATGAACAAGAAGGTCGCCGAGATCCAGGCCAAGGAGAACGTGCTGAACAGCTCGGCGTTCAGCCAGGCCCTGGCCATCTTCCAGAGGACCGGGCATTACCCCGACATCGCCGTCAGCGGCGACTCGATCGGCGAGCAGGCCCTCCGGTGGGCGTTCACCAGGCTCGGCGACGAGTACGTCTGGGGCGGCGCCGGGCCGGACGTGTTCGACTGCTCGGGCTTGGTGATGTGGTCCTACGAGCAGATCGGGATCCAGCTCGAGCACTTCACCGGGGACCAGTGGAACGAGGGCGAGCACATCCCGCAGAGCGAGATCGAACCCGGTGACCTGCTGTTCTTCTTCAACCTCGGCCACGTGGGCATGTACGCCGGCGACGACCTCATGATCGACGCGCCAACCCAGGGCCAGGTCGTGCAGATCCAGCCGATCCCGTGGGGCTCCTTCGACGGCGCGGTTCGCATCGTCGCCTGACCAGCCGGTCAACGGCAAGCCACGGCCCGGACGCCCCCTGAGCGCCCGGGCCGTGGCTTTATGCCACTCAGTCCGGGCGCACCAGCGGGAACAGGACCGTCTCCCTGATGCTCGCGCCGGTCAGCATGATCATCAGCCGGTCGATGCCCATGCCCATCCCGCCGCTCGGCGGCATGCCGTACTCGAGGGCGCGCAGGAAGTCCTCGTCGAGCTGCATCGCCTCCGGATCTCCGCCTGCGGCCTGCAGCGACTGGGCGGTGAGCCGCTCGCGCTGCACCACCGGGTCCACCAGCTCGGAGTAGCCGGTGCCGATCTCGGCCCCGAACGCGACCAGGTCCCAGCGCTCGGCGAGCCTCGGGTCGCGGCGGTGCTGCCGGGTGAGCGGCGACACCTCGACCGGGAAGTCACGGTAAAAGCACGGGGAGACCGTGCGCGCCTCGACGAGGTGCTCGTACAGCTCGAGCAGGACCTGGCCGCGGTTCCATTTCGGATCCTGGTGCACGTCGGCCCGCGCCGATAGCTCGCGGAGCCGTTGCTCGCCGGTGTCCGGGGTGACCTCCTCGCCCAGGGCCGCGGCGACCGCCTCGTGCACCCCCACGGACGGCCATTCGCCGCCGATGTCATGCTCGGAGCCGTCCGGGCGGCGCACGACCGTGCCACCCAGCCCGGCTATGGCGGCGGCCTGGATCAGCTCCCTGGTGAGCGTCCCGATCGTGTTGTAGTCGCCGTAGGCCTGGTAGGCCTCGAGCATGGTGAACTCGGGGTTGTGGGTGGCGTCGGCACCCTCGTTGCGGAAGATCCGGCCGATCTCGTAGACCTTCTCGATGCCCCCGACCACCAGCCGCTTCAGGTAGAGCTCGAGCGCGATGCGCAGGTAGAGCTGGATGCTGTAGGCGTTGCTCTCGGTGGTGAACGGGCGGGCGTTCGCGCCGCCGTGCAGGACCTGCAGCACCGGCGTCTCGGCCTCGAGATAGCCGCGGGCGTGCAGCTCCTCCCGAAGCGACCTGGTCACGGTGGCGCGCAGCTCCGCCATCCGGCGCGCGTCCGGGTTCACGATCAGGTCGACGTAGCGCTGCCGGACCCTGGCCTGCGGGTCGCTCAGCCCGGTGTGCTTGTCCGGCAGCGGGCGCAGGGCCTTGGCGGTGATCGCGAACCGGTCCGCGAGCACGGACAGCTCCCCGCTGCGCGAAGTGATCACCTCGCCCTCGACCCCGATCTGGTCGCCGAGGTCGATGTCGCTCTTCCACGCCGTGAGCGCCTGCTCGCCCACCCGGGCCAGGGAGATCATGACCTGGATGTCGCCGGTCCCGTCCCTGATCGTGGCGAAGCACAGCTTCCCGCCGTTGCGGTACAGCATGACCCGGCCGGCGACGCCGACCCGTTCGCCGGTGGCGACGTCCGGCGCGAGGTCCTGGTGCTTCGCGCGGACCTCGGCGATCGTGGCGGTCCTGGGGAAACCGACCGGGTACGGGTCGGTTCCGGAAGCCCGCAGGCGCGCCAGCTTCTCCAGGCGCACCTGCACCTGCTCGGGTACAGGCCCCTGATCGACGTCGGTCACCTGCCCGAGGTTACCGGCCGCGGATGAACTCCGGCACCGGGGTTCGCGCACTAGCCCCCGGCCGGCGAGGAGGTGTTCCGCTCGTAGACAAGGCGCAGGCCGGTCAGGGTCAGCCACGGGTCGTAGGCGTCGATCACGCCCACCTCGTCGATGATCAGCGGGGCCAGCCCGCCGGTGGCAATGATCGTCACCGTGTCCGGGTCGTCCGGCGCGAGTTCCTCGGCCATCCGCCTGGCGATGCCCTCGATCTGGCCCGCGAACCCGAAGATGATCCCCGATTGCAGCGACTCCACGGTGTTCTTGCCGATCACCCGGCTGGGGCGGGTCAGCTCGACCTTGAGCAGCTGCGCCGCCCGGCGCGACAGCGCGTCGACCGAGATCTCGATGCCGGGAGCGAGCGCGCCGCCGACGAACTCGCCGTTGGCGCTGACCGCGTCGAAGTTCGTCGACGTCCCGAAGTCGACGACGATCGCGGGTCCGCCGTAGAGGTGCACGGCGGCCAGGGCGTTCATGATCCGGTCGCTGCCGACCTCCTTGGGGTTGTCGGTCCGCACCGGAACCCCGGTCTTGATTCCGGGCTCGACGATGACCGAGGTCACGTCCGGGTAGTAGCGGCCGAGCATTTCCCGCATCTCGTGCAGGACCGAGGGGACCGTCGAGCACAGCGCGATGCCGGTGATGTCGGGGTCCTTCACCTGCGTGCTCTGGCCGAGCAGGCCCTGCAGGATCACCGCCAGCTCGTCAGCCGTCCTGGTCGGGTCGGTGGCGATGCGCCAGTGCTCGATCACCTCGTCGCCGGAGAACACGCCGAGCACGGTGTTGGTGTTCCCCACGTCGATCGTCAGCAGCATCGCGTTCCCTCCGCCGGGCTCAGGACTCACCGCCGAGCGTCACCTGCGTGTTGTCGATCAGCCGGGTGGTCCCCGACCTCGCCGCGACCAGGAGCAGCGCCGGGCCGAGGTAGCCGGCGCCCACCCGGCTGAAAGAGAACGGGTCCACCAGGGCCAGGTAGTCGAGGACGAGGGGCGGGTCGCAGCCCGCCGCGCCGTCCAGCACCGCCTGCGCCGCGCTCAGCACCGGCTGCGGGCCGTCGGCCTCCCCCGCGGC
>JASIJN010000190.1 GCA_030050125.1 Streptosporangiaceae bacterium
TCGCTGCCCGCCACAGCCAGTAGCTCGGGCAACGCCATCTACCAGCGGCATTACCCGGGCGGGGCCACGTACGCGCCGATCACCGGCTTCGACTCGATCTACGGCTCGACCGGGGTCGAGGCCGCTTACCAGAAGTACCTGGAGGGCACGGCTCCGAGCCTGACCGTGCACAACCTGATCAGTCTGCTGACCGGCAAGGCCAAGCAAGGCGCCAACGTCTACCTGACGGTCAGCCCGGCCGCGCAAAACGCGGCCTACCAGGCGCTGCTGGACGACGGCGGGCACCAGGCCGCCGTCGTCGCCCTGAACCCGAGCACGGGCGCGATCCTGGCCATGGCGTCTTACCCGACGTTCAACCCGAACGAGCTCACGACGCTCGACGGCCCCCAATTGGTCAAGATCGACAACAAGCTGCTGGCCGACCCGTCCCAGCCGCTGCTCAACCGGGCCATCAATCAGACCTACCCGCCCGGCTCGTCGTTCAAGATCATTACCAGCGCGGCCGGGTTCTCGACAGGGAAGGTCGCGGGCCCGCAGGCCACCATCGCGGCCCCGCAGCCGCTCCGGCTGCCCAACGGCAACCTGCTCAACAACGACGGCGACGAGACCTGCTTCGGCGGTCAACCGCAGGTCATCCAGGCGTTCTTTCAGTCCTGCAACACCGCGTTCGCGAACATCGGCATGAAGGTCGGCGGGCCCGCGGTGCAGAGCTACGCCACCAAGTTCGGGTGGAACGACGCGAACCTCGCCATCCCAATGCAGGTCTCGCCGAGCGTGGTCCCCAGGATCACCGATCTGTCGTTCACCGCGATGACCTCGATTGGCCAGCTCGACGACCAGGTGACGCCGCTGCAGGAGGCCATGGACGCCGCCGCGATCGCCAACCACGGCACGCTCATGAAGCCGTACTTGCTGCAGTCGGTGCAGGCCCCGGACCTGACCACGATCGCCAGCACCACGCCTTCGGTGCTGTCGCAAGCGGTCAGCCCTCAGGTGGCCAGCGATATCCAGTCGATGATGGTCCAGGTCACCCAGAACCCGGACGGCACCGCGTACCAGACGGCAGGGCCCCCCACGGTGGGCAGCCTGGTAATCGCAGGCAAGACCGGCACGGCGGAGAACACCATCAGCGGCGCGGGCCTGGACGACGCGGTGTTCACCTGCTTCGCGCCGGCCAGCGACCCGAAGATAGCCGTCGGCGTCATAGTAAAGGGCGGCGGCTTCGGCGCCGACGCCGCGGCGCCGATCGCAGTCAAGATCATCGAAGCTTACCTGGGGATTCATTCGTGAACAGCCAGACCCGATACCACGCAGGGCGGTAACGCAAGTGCGAGACATGACACAGCCACGGCTGCTCGGCGGCCGTTACGAGCTCGACGGGATCGTCGGGCGCGGTGGCATGGCCGAGGTGTTCCGGGCCCGCGACATCCGCCTCGACCGCATCGTCGCTGTGAAGACGCTCCGCGACGACCTGGCCAGGGACCAGACCTTCCAGGCCAGGTTCCGCCGCGAGGCTCAGTCGGCCGCCTCGCTCAACCACCCGAGCATCGTGGCGGTGTACGACACCGGCGAGGACATGGTCGGCCACACCCCGGTTCCGTATATCGTCATGGAGTACGTCGACGGCCGGACGCTCCGCGACCTGCTGCGAGACGACCGCAGGCTGCTCCCGGAGCGGGCGCTCGAGATCACCGACGGAGTGCTGCGGGCCCTGGACTACAGCCACCGCAACGGGATCGTGCACCGCGACATAAAGCCCGGCAACGTGATGCTGACCCGGACCGGCGACGTCAAGGTCATGGACTTCGGCATTGCCAGGGCGGTCAGCGACGCCCAGGCCACGATGACCCAGACAGCGCAGGTCATCGGCACCGCCCAGTACCTGTCGCCGGAGCAGGCCCGCGGCGAGCGGGTGGACGCCCGCAGCGACCTGTACTCCACCGGCTGCCTGCTCTACGAGCTGCTGACCGGCCGGCCGCCGTTCACCGGTGACTCCCCGGTCGCGATCGCCTACCAGCACGTCCGGGAGAACCCGATCCCGCCGTCCCGGGTGGATCCGGAGATCCCGCCGTGGGCGGACTCGATCGTGCTCAAGGCGATGGCCAAGGATCCCGGGGACCGGTACCAGTCGGCCGGGGAGATGCGCAACGATATCCAGCGCGCACTGCAGGGCATGCCGGTCGCCGCGCCGACCCGGGCCGACGCCTACCAGGGCACCCGCCGGATGGGGCCGGGCACCCAGATGCCCGGCTCGACGAGCGCGATCCCGCCGTATGACTACGGCCCTCCGGAGGAGCCGCAGCGCCGTGGCGGCCGCAGGAAGTGGCCGTGGGTGATCGCCGCTGTGGTCGCCGTGCTCCTGATCGCGGGCCTGGTCTATGTCGTCAAGTACGTCTCGGGCAGCGGCGGCAGCTACGCGGTCCCCGACGTCGTGGGCCTGCCCGTGGCCACGGCCGAGAAGGAGATCGCCAACGCGCACCTGGTCTCCGCGGTGGTACCCAAGGCGTCCAGCTCGGTGCCCAAGAACGACGTGATCAGTACCAGCCCGGCCAACGGGACCAACGTGCCGAAGGGCAGCACGGTCAAGCTGTACGTGTCCACCGGCGCGGCGATGGTCAAGGTCCCGCACGTGGTGGGGGACAGCGCGAGCCAGGCGCAGAGCATCCTGCAGAACGCGGGCTTCACGGTCTTCCAGAAACAGCTGCCCAACTCCTCGGCCCCGCTCAACCAGGTGGTGCGCCAAAACCCGCCCGGGGGCGCACTCGAGCCCACCGGCACCCAGGTCACGATCTACGTCTCGGGCGGCGGGACCGCGGTGCCCGGCGTCGTCGGCCAGAGTCAGCAAGCGGCCACTCAGGAGCTGGAGAACGACGGGTTCAGCGTGGACCCGATTACCCAGGGCGGCCCCGGCGCGAGCGGCTTCCCACCGGGAACGGTGTGGAAGACGAGCCCGTCGGCGGGGACGGTGCTGGCGCCGAACTCGACCGTGGACATCTTCATCGTGCCGCAGCAGACCTCGCCGCCGACCACCGCCCCGCCGACCACGTCACCACCGTCCACGTCACCACCGAGCAGCCCGCCGCCGACGGCGTAGAATCCAAGCAGTCAAGCAGGAGAGGGCCGTGCCCAAATCCCGAGTCAGAACAAAGTCGGTCTACACGCCGCCGCAGAGGTCAACCAGGGGCAGGGTCACCGCGCGGTGGCTGGTCCCAGCGATGCTGGGCTGCCTCCTGTTCGGCCTGGCCTGGATCGCGCTGTTCTACATCACCGGGGGCACCACCCCGGTGCAGAGCTTCCTCGGCGACTGGAACCTGGTGGCCGGGTTCGGATTCATCATCATCGGCGTGGGCCTGTCCACCAAGTGGCGTTAGCGCCACCGGCCGCTACCGGGCCATGCCAAGGTGACGAAGGCTGATGTCAGCGTGGCTTCAGCCGAACGCCGAAGCCACGCTCGCGATCACCTGGTGATCGCGCACCACCACGGCCAGGATCAGCAGTCCCACGACGGCCACGGTCGTGCCCCCCTGGATTAGCGCCCGGTTGGCCCGCGGGGCGTAGGCGTAGGCGGCGGTCAGGAGCCCGCCGGCCACCAGCCCGCCCAGATGGGCCTGCCAGGCGATGTTCGGCACGATGAAGCCGATGACCAGGTTGAGCACCACCACGGTGACGATCCACCTGCTGTCAAGCCGCAGCCGCCTGGCCACCACGAACCAGGCACCGAACAGGCCGAAGATGGCGCCGGAGGCGCCGAGCGCCAGCTCGTAAGGGACCAGCAGGTACAGGGCCACCGAGCCGCCGAGCGCGCTGACCAGGTACACGGTGAGGTAGCGCAGGTGGCCGAGCAGCCGCTCCAGCGCCGGGCCCACCAGGATCAGCGCCCACATGTTGAAGATGATGTCCAGCGGCCCGAGGCCGCCGCCGGGCGGCGCGAAGAACGCGGACGTTATGAGGCGATACCACTGGCCCTCGGCCACGCCCTGCAACGGCCCTCCGTTGCTGAACCGGCCGAGGCCGATCATGCCGGCGTCGTAGCCGATGCTCGGGCGAGCCAGTTCGGCCAGGTACAACACGACGTTGAGGCCGACCAGCACCCAGGTCACCACCGCGCCGGACACCGCCCGGCCGCCGAATACGGCGGTGGCCGAGCGGGTGCCGCGGTTTCCCGCCCGCACGCAGTCCACGCACTGCTGGCCCACGGCCGCGGAGCGCAAACAGTCCGGGCAGGCGTGCCGGCCGCACCGGACGCACGATACGTAGGTCTCCCGGCCCGGGTGCCGGAAGCAGGTGGGGACGCCCGTGGTCGGTTCGGTGCCTGGGCCTGGCGGCGCGGCCACGGTTACCTCGCGGAGTCTCCGGCGCCGTTCTGGCGCTCGACGGTGACCGACTCCAGCACGACGTCCTGCACCGGACGATCGTTGCGGCCGGTCTGTACCTGGCTGATCCGGTCAACGACATCGCTGCCGTCGATGACCTCGCCGAAAATGGTGTGCTTGCCGTTGAGGTGCGGCGTGGGCACCACCGTGATGAAGAACTGGGAACCGTTCGTGCCGGGACCCGCGTTGGCCATGGCCAGCAGGTAGGGCCGGTCGAACCGGAGATCCGGGTGGATCTCGTCGGCGAACTTGTAGCCGGGGCCGCCGGTTCCGGTGCCGAGCGGATCCCCGCCCTGGATCATGAACTGGGGAATCACGCGGTGAAAGATCGTCCCGTCATAAAGCTTCTCCTGAACCTGCTTCCTCGTCCGGGGGTCGGTCCACTCGCGTGACCCCTCGGCGAGATCAACGAAATTCCGCACAGTCTTCGGCGCCTGATCGGGGAAGAGCCGGATGTGCACCGTTCCCTGACTGGTCCGCAGCGTGGCGGTGAGCGTGTTAGTCATGAAGAGATCCTCGCACGACCAGAGTATTGCTCCGGCCCGATTGCTCTGGCCATCCAGGCGGCACGGTTGACGAGCCAACCCAGGGGAAGTGTTCAGGCGGGGAAGACTCGTGGGAGGTTCTAGTGTCCCTTATGACCAGGAAGAATAATGATCGCGGCAGGTACAGCACCGCAAGGCAGCGCGCGGTTGACGCCGCGACGCAGGTGATGCCGATGGCGAAGAACGCCGGGATGATGGCCAGGCAGACCGCGGGAGACGCCGCAGCCTGGGCCGCGCCGCGGGTGCAGGACGCGCGCTCGTGGGCGGCACCGCAGTTGGAGCAGGCGGGCCTCGCGGTCCGCGACAAGATCGCGCCAGCGATCTCCGAGAAGATCGCACCGGCCATCTCGGCCGCGCTTGTCGAGGCCGCGCACCGGCTCGACGACTCCGTGCCTGCCCCGCCGCCGCGGCGCTGGCCGCGGGTGCTGGGCGCGTTCGCGATGATCGCCGCGCTGGGCAGCGCGGTTGCCGCGGTCATCATGCGGCGCCAGCCAGACGCCTCAAGTTTCGGCGCCCAGGATCAGCCAACCATGCCGGACCAGGGTGCCGGCGGTTCCGCGCCGGGACGCACTGCCGATGGTGACGAGGAGTCCACGGTCGACGGGCAGATGCCCTCGTCCTGACCGGGCGGGGCGCGCGTCCCGGCACCGGGACCTGCGCCGCCGCGAGATCCGACGGACCGGCCCGCCCCTGCGGCGGGCCGGTCCGTGTCCGCACCCGGCCGCCTCCCCGCCCCGCACCGCCTCCGACCCCGCCGCTCCGTCGCCGCACTACCCAGCACCGCCACCGCCCCCCACCATCACAGGCTCGCTCACTCAGCCGCATCGCCGACCCGCTGGCTTCCGCCTCCCGGTCCGAGCTTCATCGCCCCGTCCCTGGCTTCGACCCGGTCGCCGCGTTCCCGGCCAGCGGGCCCGACCCCCCGGACGCACACCCGGGCGTCTCGGCCCGACCCCCGGACTCACACCCGGGTCCGGTGGCCAATGGTGTGGATGGTCCGTTCTGTGGGTTCTTTCAGCATGGGAGGCCCATCGACGCTATTGGCCTGGCCGCCGTGCGCCCGGCTGACGATCCCATATGAGGAGTTTGTCAGGATAATTCGGGCCCATCGCAGCCCTCGTAGGCCGGGTTCTGGCCGGTCCATATTTCAGACTGCCCGATAACGGTCATAGGTGCTGTCCGAAACCCGGGTCCGGGCCCTTCCGGCGGCCCGGATCGTCCCGCGACCGCGCGCGAGCCGGAGGGCCGGGGGCCGAGGCGAGGCACGGCGGGCTTGGCCGGGGGCTGGCCCCGGGGGTGGGACGGACCGGGGCCGGGACCGGGAGGTGGGGCGGGCCGGGCGCGGGGTTACTCGGGCG